>NZ_BAABMF010000005.1:0-278595 GCF_050402865.1 Clostridium sediminicola | reverse complement strand
AGAAGGAAATACAGAAGAAGATGGTGTATCTATACTTCCATTCTCAATGGACAAATACGCTAAAATAGCTTTAATATTCTTCTTTAGTCAATATATATTCTTAGCATTAATTAATCTTTAGAATTAAGAAACAAGCAACAAAATGATTATAAATCATTAAAATTTAAGGGAATAAATTAGTTTATCTAAGCTGATTTATTCCCTATCCTTTTATTGTTTTTAAATATTCTTGACAATGTTATTATAAAATGCTAGACTTCTTACGAAATGTAGCATGTATATGGTAAAATTATTTATAATACATAAGTAAATTGTTATAATCTAAAAATAATTACTAGCTAATGTGAAAGGAGTTCCACTAAGTGAATAAAAACGTAAAATCTTCTGGAAAATCTACTGTTAAGAATATAACTTCTAGTGAGGTTGCAAGATTAGCAGGAGTTTCTCAATCTTCTGTTTCTCGTGTTTTTAATCCTAAATGGGATAATAAAATAAAACCTGAAACACGTAAAAAAATTCTTGATGTAGCACAAGAACTAGGATATAATCCTAATGCCATTGCAAAAAGTTTACTTGTCCAAGAAACTAAAATTATTGGGATTGTTATCCCTGAAATAAGAAGTACTGTTTTGCCTCATTACTTGAACAGCTTTATATCAAAGCTGCAAAAGACTGGAAGACAAACATTTGTGTTTACTGTAGACCCAAGGCGATTAGCTGACGATGCAATAGTTCAAATGCTTAAGTACAGAGTAGATGGCATAATTGTTATATCATCTACTATATCACCCAAAATTGCTGATCAATGCTTTAAAAATAATACTCCCGTAATTTTGTTTAATCGTTATATTCCTAACATTAATGTATGTTCTGTAAGATATGATTATTCAAAAATAGGTAGCATTATTGCAGATTTTTTAATCGATACAGGGCATAAGAACATTGCTTATATATCGGGTAGTGATAGTGCATTAGTAGATTTCACTCGTGAAAAAAGCTTTACAGATCGTCTTAAAGAAAGAGGTATTAAAGAGTGGCTTATGGAAACTGGAGACTACCTTTATGAATCAGGTTGCAAAGCAGCACAACGGTTGCTTACTAGGCAAAATCCACCTGATGCAATTTTTTGTACAAGTGATACTATGGCTCTGGGAGTAATGGATGTAGCTCGCTATAAGTTGGGATTGAGTGTCCCGGAAGATGTTTCAGTAATTGGTGTCGATGATGTTGATGATGCATCAAGAATGTCTTATTCCTTGACTACAATTCGTAGCCCTAGAGAAAAAATGATTAATACTGCTATTCAATTAATGGAAGAACAATTAGAGGAGATTTCTAGTGAACCGATATCAAAAGTTTTTGAAATGGAACTTGTTATTAGGAATTCAGTATGCTTATCTAAATAAAGTATTTTTGTTAAAAAAATAAAAGAATTATTAGGGAATAAATTAGCACTAGTTAAAGCATGCGAATTTATTCCCTGTATTCTTTTGGCTGAATACGTTATTATAACAAAATTTTCATAAAGCACTTATAATTTCCCAAAACTTTTGTTATATTAATATTATGAATAAAATAAACTAGTACAATATCAAAGTCACGGAGGTTCTATGAGTAAAATAAAAATCCAAATAGAAAATGGAAAAGAAATTTTTGTTGAAAAAGGAACTACGATACACAAAATTATAAAAGATAATTCGCTTGATAATAATCTGACTGTTACATTAGGTAGATTTAACGGAAAATTATTAGAGTTATATAAAAAAATATATGATGAAGGCAAATTAGAACTAATAGATATTTCTAATGGGATAGCTATGAGAACATATATTAGAACTTTAAAATTTATATTAATTACTTCTGTATTAGAAATATTTCCTAAAGCCAAAATATCTATAGAACATTCATTAAGTAAAGGGCTTTATTGTGAAATAAATAAAGAAACTAAACTTACAGAAATAGATGTAAAAAAAATTAAGAATAAGATGGAAGAAATAATTAATGATGATAAACATATTAAAAAAAGTGAGGTAAGTAAAGAAGAAGCTATTGAAATTTTCAGAGATTATGGGATGGAAGATAAATTAAGACTGTTAAAACATTCTAAGAAGAAGAGAGTAAAATTATATTCTCTATGTGGAAGATATGATTATTTTTATGGACCAATGGCCTATTCTACTGGTATTATTAAGAATTTTGAACTTAGATACTATAAACCAGGGTTTATCTTAAGCTTTCCGACAATCCATAATCCGAATAAAATACCTGAGTTTAAGGAACAAAAGAAATTATCAAAAATATTTTATGAAACTGAAGTTTGGGGAAATATTTTAAATGTTGGAGATGTTGGGTCATTAAATGATAAAGTTGTTGATGGAGAAATTCATGAGATGGTAATGATATCTGAAGCACTTCATGAAAAGAAAATTGCAAATATTGCAGATATGATATCATCAAAGGAAAAGATCAAAATTGTACTTATTGCAGGCCCTTCATCATCAGGAAAGACAACATTTACTAAGAGATTAGGTATACAGCTTAGGGTAAATGGAAAAATACCAATTCAAGTATCATTAGATGATTATTTTGTTGATAGAGAACATACACCAAAGGATGATAATGGAAATTATGATTTCGAATCTATTTATGCTCTTGATTTAGATTTATTTAATAAAAATTTATGTGAGCTATTAGAAGGTAAAAATGTACTACTTCCTAAATTTGATTTTTTAACTGGAAAAAGAAGTTGGGCTGATAGTGAAACTTATGTACCTGAAAATGGTGTATTGTTAATAGAAGGAATACATGGATTGAATGAAATATTAACGTCTTCTATTAAAAAAGAAAATAAATTTAAAGTTTATATAAGTGCTTTGACACAATTAAATCTTGATAACCATAATAGAATAGCAACTAGTGATGTCAGAAGAATAAGAAGAATAGTTAGAGACTATTTATCTAGAGGATATGGCGCTGAAGATACATTGAAGATGTGGCCATCTATAAAAAAAGGAGAAGAAAAAAATATTTTTCCTTTTCAAGAAGAAGCTGATGTTATGTTCAACTCAACTTTGGTTTATGAATTATGTGTATTAAGAAAATATGCGTTACCTCAATTGAAGAAAATTGAAGAAACTAGTCCAGTATATTATGAAGCTAAGAGATTAATAAGTTTTCTTAACTTTTTTAAAGATGTTGAGTCTGAATTAGTTCCTGGGAATTCGATTTTAAAAGAATTTGTTGGGGGAAGTGTTTTTTATAAATATTAGTAAAATATGGTGGTGTTGATTTGAAAAATTATAGTTCATTTGATATATTAGGACCTATAATGATAGGTCCATCAAGTTCCCATACAGCAGGAGCAGCAAGACTTGCAAAGATAGCTAGTATAATAGCAGGAGAAGGTACACAAAGAGCTGATTTTTATCTTCATGGTTCTTTTGCAAAAACATATAAAGGACATGGAACAGATAAAGCATTAGTAGCTGGAATTTTAGGTATGGAACCATGGGATGAAAATTTGAGAAATTCCTTTGAAATTGCTCAAAATAAAGAATTAGAGTTTTATTTTCATGAAGATGATTTGGGTGATGTACATCCTAATACTGTGAAGTTTGAGATAAGAAAAAGTAATGGTACAAAAGTGGAAATAACAGGATCTTCTGTGGGAGGAGGAAATATAAAAATTATCTCTGTAGATGGATTAAATGTTGAGTTTACAGGAGATTACCCTACTATTATTATTAAACACATTGATAACCCAGGAGTTATAGCTATTGTTACAACAGTATTATTTCAAGCTAAAATTAATATAGCTTTTCTAAAAGTTTATAGAACAGGTAAAGGTTCTAAAGCTACAATGATTATCGAAACGGATTCAAATGTATCTACAGATTTAATTCAAAAGATTAAAGACGTGGAAAGTATAAAAAGCGTAAAATACATAAATCCAGTGGAAGAGGGAGAATAATGGGCTTTGTAAATAGCGGTAAAGAATTAATAGAAATATGCAATAAAAATAATATTAGCATTGCTGATTATACAATAAAGTGTGAAAGTAAAGAAACAGGGATAGATAGTGAAAAAATAATTATGAAAATGAAAAAGATTCTAGATGTTATGAGAGATTCTGCAGATTACGGGCTAACACATGAAACTAAATCTTTGAGTGGACTTATAGGTGGAGACTCTTTAAAGATAAGTAAATACATAGAAACGAAGAACACATTATGTGGTGATTTTTTAGTAAAAGCTATGGCTAGAGCAATATCATGTTCCGAAGTGAATGCTGCAATGGGAAAAATTGTTGCCGCACCAACAGCAGGATCTTGTGGGATATTACCTGCAGTTATAATTAGTGCAGGTGAAAAACTTGGTAAGAATGACGATGAATTAGTAAAAGCTTTATTTACTGCATCAGGAGTTGGAAATATAATTGCACAAAATGCTACTTTATCAGGAGCAGAAGGTGGGTGTCAGGCAGAATGCGGTTCTGCAGCAGCTATGGCCTCTGCTGCTGTAGTAGAAATGATGGGTGGTTCTGTAGAAATGGCTCTTAATGCAGGGGCTATTGTTATAAAGAACATTTTGGGGCTTGTTTGTGATCCAATTGCAGGATTAGTAGAAGTACCATGTGCCAAAAGAAATATAGCTGGAGCAGTAAGTGCGTTAACTACTGCAGATTTAGTAATGAGTGGAGTTAATAGTAAAATACCTTTTGATGATTGTGTAGAGGCTATGTACAGAGTTGGAAAGAGTATGCCATGTGAATTAAGAGAAACTGCTATGGGTGGCCTTGCAACAACAAAAACAGGAAAAGAATTAAAGAAAAAAATTGTGAATTAGGATTCGCAATTTTTTTTATAATATTTGTGAATAACCAAAATGTGAATATAAACATAAAATATAAGAGCAAACAATATTTATGAGGTATATATGAAAAAAATTGTACTATACATTTTATCAATAATTATTATAGTATTTTTTCACAGTGAAGAGTTTTTATTAAATTCTATAATATTTTCATTATTGGTCATTCCACTAGCTGCTGTATTAGGAAAAGGAACCTCAAATATTTCCGAGTATATAGGGGATAAAAAAAGCGGGCTCATTGCTGCTACTACAGGAAATATGCCTGAATTAATGATGGGACTATGGTCTGTGAATTATGGCATGATTGCTTTAGTTAAATCTGCATTAATAGGTTCGATAATATGCAATATGCTACTTGTTTTAGGAATATCAATATTTTGGGCAGGAATAAAATACAAAGAACAAAATTTTAATAAATTAATTGCTAGAACTAATTTTAGTATGCTATTTTTAGCGATATCAGCAATAATTGTTTTGACATCTTTAAATAGCTATAGTAATCTGGACAATCTGATATTAAGTTCTTTAAGTTTAAAAGTTTCATTAGTTCTAATAATTATCTATATTCTAGGATTAATTTTTTCACTTTTTACTCATAGGAATTTATTCTTAGTAAGTGAAATAGATGAAGATATTATAAGAAAAAAAATAAGTAGCAAGGATATGAAAAAGAAAAAGATATTAATTATTAATATTATAATATGTTCTATTTTAATATTTTTTGTAAGCGAAAGATTGATTTTTAACATAAGAGGATTAATCAATACCTATAATTTATCACAGGAGTTTTTGGGTATTATTTTGATACCTATATTAGGTAATGTTGGTGAAAATTTAGCTGCAATTATGTGTGCATTCAAAAATAAAATAAATTTAAGTCTAGAGATAGCTATTGGTTCTAGTATTCAAATAGCTTTATTTGTGACACCGGTTATTGTAGTATTCGCATATGTTACTGGCGTGAATATGGATTTAGTGTTTAATTATTTTCAAATAATCATTAGTTTAATAGCAATTGGTATTTCATTTTTCGTTTTTCAAGATGGAAAAACTTATTGGTTTGAAGGTGCAGTATTATTATCTGTTTATATAATGATTACAATGGCTTATTATTATATGGTATGAAATTATATGCAATCTAATATAATTAAATGAACAGTATTCTTAAAAGGTGATGAATTGGGACATCGAAGAGTTATTGAAATTTATTACAAGGATTGCAATAATCTTGTTACTTTACTAAATCAATTAGTTAATGCGTATAGATTGTTAATAGGTGGTGCATCAGATTTAAATAATATTGCATTGTCTAAGAAGAGCGAAGTTAAAGATGCTTTGAAAAGAGCAGAAAAAGTAGGAGATATAATTGATGATGTTATAGATGCTATTGATGAATCTAGTTCTTACTATAATGATTATTGTAAAAATAAATCATGTATCTTAAAAACAAAATTAGAGGGAGATTATATATTGACTGAAATTGAAGAAGAATTACTATTTAAGGAATAGGCTCCGTTTTAAAACAGTGTAGATAGCAGATTTATTATTAATAATTAAAAAAATATTAATAACAAAATTTATAACTGGGTATACTAAGAACGGAGGTGTTCTTATGCTAGTAAAAGATGTTATGACGAAAGATGTTGCAACTATAACTCCTGAAGATAAAGTAGACCATGCAGCTGAATTGATGAAAGAATATAATGTTGGTTCTATACCTGTGTGTCGAGGAGAAAATGTAGTAGGAATTGTTACAGACAGAGATATTGCACTTAGATCATCTGCGGAAGGAATAAACTCTAATACTCAAAAAGTTCAAGATATTATGAGTTCAAACCCTGTACTTGGTAACCCAGAAATGGATACAAAAGATGCAGCAAGAATTATGAGTGAAAGACAAATAAGAAGGTTGCCTATTGCTAATAATAACCAACTAGTTGGTATAGTTTCACTTGGTGACTTGGCGGTAGAGCCAAATTTAACTAATGAAGCAGGAGATGCATTAAGTGATATTTCAGAACCATGTAGTCCTTCAATTTAGAATTGGCTAAAGAATTATAATAAATTTTTCTTACCGATTCAAAATAAAATATTAATATAATGTTAAATTAGTAAATATTATATTAAATCTCGTCAATTTTCAATGGCGGGATTTTTCTTTAAGAGAAAATAATAGTAAAATAGAAGAAAGACTATTAATAAGAGACAGGGGAGATCTTATGAAGAAAGTTAAATTTATATATAATCCTTATTCTGGTGAAAATACAATCATTTCAAAATTAGATACAGTTATAAAGGTTCATCAAAAACACAATATTGATGTTTCTCCATTTAGAATTGGAAGAGATTTCGATTTGAGAATGGCTTTTGATAATATAGAAGAATATAAATACATATTGATTGCTGGTGGAGATGGAACTGTTGACAACGTAGTTAATGTAATGAAACAAATGAATGTTGATTTACCAATAGGAATTTTACCAACAGGGACTGCTAATGATTTTGCGAAATTTATTGGTATGTCTTCTGATGTTGAAAAAGCTTGTGAACAAATTTTAAATTCAGAAGTAACAGAAGTAGATATTGGAAAAATAAATGAAAAATACTTTATAAATGTAGCTAGTACAGGCTTATTCACAGATGTTTCACAAAAGACAGACGAAAATTTAAAAAATGCTATAGGAAAATTAGCATACTATGTAAAAGGCATAGAACAAATACCAAACTTTAGAAAAGTCAAAGTAAAGGTTACTTCAAACCATGATAATTTTGATGGTGATATGTATTTAATGCTCATATTCAATGGAGCAACTGCAGGAAATTTAGAATTTGCTTATAAATCAAGTGTCAAGGATGGACTTTTAGATGTTATTATTATAAAAGCTGGCATTATAAAAGATATAATACCACTTTTTATAAAAATGATTAAAAAAGAGCATTTAGAATATGGAAAAGGTATAGTGTATTTTAAAACAGATAGGCTATCAGTAGAATGCCATGAAGACCTAGGAACAGACATAGATGGAGAAAAAGGGCCTGGATTTCCTTTGGAAATAAGCTGTATAAAAAATGAGATTAAAATTTTAGGAGTACATAATATTTAATTTGATATGAATAAATAAGCCTTTTGATGAGTAAATATTATTAAAACAATTTTTTGAGGAAGAGTGATGTGGTCAACATTTATTTAGTTTTACTTATTTTTATGATAGTTCTTTCATTTGAAGGAATAAAAGTTTGCAATAGAAGTTCTCCACATAAGATAAAGATTTTTGCTAATATAGTATATGTTTTAGTGTTTTTTAGATTTTTGTCCCTAATGCTATTATTTTTTGCAAGTGACTTAAAATATTTATTTGTTTTAAAACCAATATTTTTTATAAATTACTTAGCTATAATTGCAGTAGCTCTAACTGTTATCTATATTTTTATTAGAAATGATAAAATAAACTTTACATATGCTTTTTTTGTACTAGGAATATTTGCAGTAATCTATAGCATTATGATATACAAATGTTCTTCGTTTATAATTACAAATACCATTTATGGCTATATTACGGAATTTTATAATTTCAGATATGTTAATTTTGGATATTTTCTTTTAATGGCATGTGTTATGATTATCATTCTAACAAAATATGATAAGTTTAGAGATAAATTTGGAATAAATATATGTATTGGGGCTGTTTTAATGACACTATTAGAATTGTCATTTTCGATATTAAACATTAGAATATTTCCTCACATTATACTTAGTGATATTTGTTGGGTATTTGTACTAAACTATGCAATTTCAAAATTCAAGAAGAGCTAATGCTCTTTCTTGAACTTTGTTTTTCTTTTACTTCTATTTGCTTTATATTCTCTGGGTTCTATATTTTTAGGTTTAGAATTTTTGTTTTTAACCTTTGGTGGGTGATTTGAAATCAAACAGTTTTTATTACTTCCTATAAGATCTTCTCTTTTAGCTTGAATTAAAGCTTTTTTAACTAATTTATAATTTTGAGGTAAAGAAAATTGTAGCAGAGATCGTTGCATATTTTTTTCAGCTTCAGTTTTAGGAACATAAACTTTTTCACCTGTTAAAGGGTTGTATTCGCAATAATACATAGTAGTGGAAAGGCTACCTGGTGTAGGATAAAAATCTTGAACTTGTTCCGGTGTATAGTTCATTTTTTTAATATATTGAGCCAATTCTATTGCAGTATTTAGAGTACTTCCAGGGTGACTAGATATTAAGTAAGGAACTAAAAACTGTTTTTTATTTAAGTTTTTATTAATTGCTTCATATTTTTGTTTGAATCTTTCATAAACAGCATTTTCTGGTTTTCCCATTAATTTTAGTACATTATCATTAATGTGTTCTGGAGCAACTTTTAATTGACCACTAATATGATGTTTGCATAATTCTTTGAAAAATGTATCATTTTTATCATAAATCAAATAATCAAATCTAATTCCAGATCTAACAAATACTTTTTTTATATTGGGTATTTTTCTAATCTTCCTTAATATATTTAAATACTCGCTGTGATTAACATTTAAATTTTTACATGGCTTTGGAGACACGCATTGCTTGTGTGAACAAGTTCCTTGTTTTAATTGTTGATTGCAAGAAACATTTCTAAAATTTGCAGTTGGACCACCAACATCGTGAATGTAACCTTTAAAATCATCTAAAGTAGTCATTAATTTAGCTTCATCTACAATGGATTTTTCACTACGTTTTTGAATAATTCTACCTTGGTGAAAATTTAAAGCACAGAATGAGCAACCTCCATAACATCCTCTATGAGATGTTATAGAAAATTTAACTTCTGATATAGCTGGTATACCGCCTTTTTTTTCATAACTAGGGTGGTAAGTTCTAGTATAAGGTAAATTATATACTGTATCCATTTCTTTTACTGTTAAAGGCATTTGTGGTTTATTTTGTACTAGATATCTGTCGCCATGTTTTTGAATAATTTTTTTCCCTCTAATAGGGTCTTGTTCATAATATTCAAGTTTATAGCTATCTCCAAAAGCTTTTTTATTTGATATGCATTCTTCATATGAAGGGACAATAACACTATTTATATAATTATCAATATTTTTTGATAAAAAAACAGTTCCTGAAATATCAGTAATATCTTTAATATCTTTACCGTAGCTTAACAAATTTGCTATTTGAACTACAGTTTTTTCGCCCATTCCATATATTAAAAGATCAGCTTTAGAGTCTATTAGAATACTTCTTCTTATTTTATTTGACCAATAATCATAATGAGCGAATCGTCTTAAGCTAGCTTCCATACCACCAATTATGATTGGTACATTTTTATAAGCTTCACGAGCTCGATTACTGTATACTATAACAGCTCTGTCAGGTCTTTTTCCAATTTCGCCTCCAGGAGAGTATAAATCCTTTTTTCTTCTTTTTTTAGAAGAAGTATAGTGATTTACCATGGAGTCCATATTACCTGAGTTTATAAGAAAACCATATTTAGGTTTACCTAATTTTTTAAAATGAGAAACATCATTCCAATCAGGTTGAGATATAACTCCAACAGTAAATCCTTCAGATTCTAGGACTCTACCAATAATAGCAGTTCCGAAAGAGGGGTGATCAACATAGGCATCTCCTGTAATAATTATGAAGTCTAATTCATCTATATTTCGTTTTTTCATTTCTTCATTAGAAGTTGGTAAAAATTCATTGTATATTTTCATTGTATATCCTCCAAATCTAGTCTTAATATTAACACAATAAAGGTTAAATATGAAGGGAGTATTTACTCAATAGAAATAAAAGACGAACTAAAACAGTGACAAGTGATAAGTTACAAGTTAATGAAAGAGATCGTTGAAGAATAACTTCTACTAATTTCATTCAAAAAACATATAGAGTTTTTAATTCAACTAATTATTTATACAAGTCCAAAACTCATAAGTACCTGAGATTTTGTACATGTATAAATAAAGTTTCGTAATAAAAATTCTTTCTTGAAGATTGCATATTTTTGAATGAAAAGTAGAACTAATTCTTAAGCCGACTCTTAGGATAATTCTCTTGTAGAAAATCTTTAACTAAGCCTTTATCATCTTCGATGATGGAACAATAAGCTTTTGCTACGCAAAAGGAATTTTTTTATCTTTTATTTAGTTAAAAGCTTTCGTTTACGAAAGGTATCCACAACTTGTCACTTATCACTTGGAACTTGTCACTATAAATTTCGAACTTCTTCGCAATTTATACTGAGTATGAAAACATTCATACAGTTCAGCATATAATATAATAAAGAAATAATTGTTGAAATTTAATCAAGTAGATTTTATAATTAAAGTGTAATAGAATACTAAATTATTTAATGTGATTTTTTAGAAGTTACTTTAGGTATAATATTTTTGTGATTAATAAAAAGAGAGGTGAAATTAATGGACGCGGGGCCTTATAGTCCGAGGTTTAGTAATGAAAATTTAATATTGGTACAGAGAAATATCTTTTTGAATAGATAATTGGATATATAAGATAATGTATATTGAATTATCTATTCTTATTGGGGTATTTCTCTGTAAGAGGAGGAATATCCATGGATAGATTGACTAGTTTTTATTTAAGTAGTGTTTTGCATAGAAAAATTTATGATGAATATGGAGATTGTATTGGTAAACTTTATGATATTTATGCAACTGATAGAAATGGTTATCCAAAAGCAATTGGATATAAAGTAAAAAAAGATGGAGAAATTTTTAATTATGAATTTCGACATACTGAGTTTTACGAAGATAATGGAAAACTTACCATTAAAATCAAAATGGCAAAGGATATTATTCCTAGAAAATTTTCCTATTTACTTTCCCAGAATTTGCTTGATAAGCAAATAGTAGATGTTAATGGAAAAAAAGTTGTAAGAGTTAACGATTTGAGATTAGCAGACATTGGAGGGGAATTAAGAGTTATTGCTGTAGAAACTGGCATTTTAGCTCTTAGTAGGAGATATAAGTTAAATGTTTTGATTCAAGGATTTTATAAAATTATTAGGAAAAAACTAACGGATACTGTTGTAATGTGGGATGATGTTGAATCATTAGAGTTCTTTGGGGACAACTTGAAAATCTCAATACCTTATAAAAAGATATCAAAGCTTCATCCTGCTGATATAGCAGACATTATTGAAGATGTTGATTTAAAGTACAGAAATAAAATATTTGAGAGTTTAGATGAGGATACCGCAGCTGATACACTTGAAGAGATAGAACCCGATATACAGGCTGTTATAGTAGAATCATTAAGTGATTCCAAAATAAAAGAAGTTGTTAATAATATGTCTAATGATGAAATTGCAGATTTGTTAGAAGAGGTAGATAATAATACAAAAGAAAAGATTTTGTTAAATCTGGAATCAGATGATGAGGAAACTGTTAGAGATTTAATGAAATATGAAGATGAAACAGTTGGTAGTGTAATGAATACTGATCATATTGCATTTAGTTTAAATATAAAAGTAGGAGAAGTATTAGAACTTCTAAGAGAAGCAAGACCAGAGGAAAAA
The DNA here is from genome assembly GCF_050402865.1 of Clostridium sediminicola. Classification (NCBI taxonomy): domain Bacteria; kingdom Bacillati; phylum Bacillota; class Clostridia; order Eubacteriales; family Clostridiaceae; genus Clostridium; species Clostridium sediminicola. The sequence continues at coordinate 266,188 of NZ_BAABMF010000005.1, read as the reverse complement.
GCCTTACACTATATTTATATTATTGACGAAGAGGAAAAAATTCAAGGAGTGTTATCTGTAAGGGACCTAATTTTATCTCATCCAGAAACGGGTATAAAAGATGTTATGGATGAAGATGTTATTACAACTAATGATAATGAAAAAATATTAAATGCATTAAAGAAATTTATTAAATACGATTTAATAGCAATTCCTGTCATTAATGAAGAAAAGAAACTTCAGGGAATAGTGGTAATAAACGATATTATTGAAGAATTCTATTCTGAAAAAGGTACAAGAGCTCTAAAAAAAGCGGTTTAACAAAAATGAATATTTAATTATGGAAGCTTTTCATTTGAAGAGCTTCTTTTTTGTTTTTTAAATATTTTATTAATTAAATGAGTAATTTTTCAAAAATTACATAAAATATTGTTGTGTTATTTAAGAAAGATTATGTATTAATTGGAGGTTTTATTGTGAAACATTTTGATAAGAAAAGGAAAGTTGTACTCTTTTTAATGCTTATTTTTACATATTCAATTACAAACTTATATTTATATCCATATAATAAGGCAATAAAGACTGTTGTATATAAGTATGGCTCAAAAGGAGATACAGTAAAGGTAATACAGGATAAATTGAAGCGGTGGGGTTATTATAATGACGGAATAGACGGAATATATGGATATCAAACATTCACTGCTGTAAAATATTTTCAGAGAAAAAACGGTCTTACTGTAGATGGAATTGCTGGAGATAATACTTTAAAAGCTATGGGTATAAGCACTAATACATCTAATTCCGCATCTTCTGGAAAAAAATCAACATCAAATCAGAGTGTTGATTTATTAGCTAGATTAATTAATGGAGAGGCGAGAGGAGAACCTTATGAAGGTCAGGTTGCTGTTGGAGCAGTAGTACTTAATAGAGTTGCAGATTCTAGATTTCCATCAACTATAGCAGGTGTTATATATCAACCTGGAGCTTTTACAGCCATTGCAGATGGGCAGATAAATGCTAAAGTAGTGCAGTCATCTGTAAATGCAGCTAGAGATGCATTAAATGGATGGGATCCATCTGGAGGAGCAGTTTATTACTTTAATCCTAACACAGCTACTAGTGCTTGGATTTGGTCGAGACCGCTGATTAAGATTATAGGTAAACATAGATTTTGTAGTTAACTTAGTCATATGTATGGTGGGAAAATAAATAATTTAAAAACTGTTGACAAATAAAAACTAACAGCATATAATAAAAACATAAATCACAGTAAAACACTGAGATATGAATTTATAAAAGTTTAAATACATTGAAAAAGGAAAGTAGTGTAAATGATGTATTCAGAGAAGAAATCAAATGCTGAAAGATTTCTATATTGAGTTTATGCGAAGTGCCCTTTGGAGTTGAATTTCCGAAAGAGTAGTAGGGAATTACGGGTTCACCCGTTATAGTGATAGAGTATTATATGTGCTTGAAAAGAGTGGGGTATTTTTATATCCAACTAGAGTGGAACCGCAAACATAGCTTTGTCTCTAAGTATTTAGAGATAAGGCTTTTTTTATTGTTTATATACCTTTATTCTTTTTAAAATCAAAAATATTTAGGCAATATGATATATAAAGGGGGATAATATGTTAAAATTTATAAAGAATTTAAAATATGATTTAGATAATATTTTGCAAAAAGATCCAGCAGCAAGAAATAGAATGGAAGTTTTTATATTATATCCATCAGTTCATGCCCTTGTTAGTTATAGATTCACACATAAACTATATACAATGAAATTATATTTTTTAGCTAGATTAATATCTCAAATTTCTAGAGGACTAACAGGGATAGAAATACATCCAGGAGCAGAGATTGGAAGAGGTTTCTTTATAGATCATGGTATGGGAGTAGTTATTGGTGAGACAACTATAATAGGGGATAATGTAACTTTGTATCATGGAGTAACATTAGGTGGTACTGGTAAAGATACTGGAAAAAGACATCCATCATTAGGTGACAATGTAGTGATTGGCGCAGGTGCTAAAATATTAGGACCAATATATATAGGAGACAATTCTAAGATAGGAGCTAATACAGTTGTTTTAAAAGATGTACCTAATGATGCTACTATAGTAGGTACTCCAGGTAAAATTGTTCGAATTAGTAATAAAAAAATTATTGACTTGAAAAAAGTTGAAATGAATGCGTGATAGGAAGGGTAAGATTGGATAATAAATCTAAAATAAAAGAATATTGCAAAGAAATAGGTTTAGATTTAGTTGGATTTACGAAATGTAGGAAATTCAACGAATTAGAATCTTATTATAAAGATTTAAAAGAAAAAAAATTTTTAAATGAGTTCGAAGAGAAAAATATTGAAGTAAAGATTAATCCTTTTAGTTTGATGAAGAATGGGAAAACTATAATGTCAGTAGCTTTCCCGTATATTTTTGATAAAGAGGAAAATAAAGGAGTGTACTTTTCGAAATACACGAGAGGTGCGGATTATCACAAAGTGCTTAAGAACTATCTAGAAAGAATTTGTGATTTTATAAGTGAGAAACTAGGTGGTGAAGCACAATATTTTGTTGATAACAATCCATTACCTGAAAGGTATATAGCGTATTTATCTGGGATTGGATTTATAGGGAAGAATAAAATGCTTATTACTAAAAAATATGGGTCGTATGTATTCTTAGGAGAAATAATTACAGATTTGATAATAGATGAAGATAAACCGAAAGAAAGTTTATGTGGTAAATGCAACTTGTGTCAAAAACATTGTCCAACTAATGCATTGGTAGTAAATAATTCGAATATTTGCTTATCATATATTACTCAAAAAAAAGATATAGAAGACAAATGGTTTTCAAAACTTGATGGTAGATTATTTGGTTGTGATACTTGCCAAGATATATGTCCATACAATAAGGAAGTACAATTTTCTGATATATTTGAGTTAAAACCATTTGATTTTATGAAAACTATTGATTATTATGATATTTTAAATTTAAAAGGAAGTACTTTTCGAAAAAAATATAAAATCACATCTTGTGGTTGGAGGGGCAAAAATATTCTAATTAGAAACATGGTTATTAATCAATTTTTTAAAGGTAACAGTGATAAAAACTCAAATTTGTATTTTGAATCAGAGTATATTAATGATTATTATAATAGACTTTTGAACAATTCCAACTTATAATATATTTTAGAGATGGTTTACTATATATAGATAAACTAATTTGTAAGTTTATCTATATTCAATGCACAATAGCAGTATATTGTGAACTGTGCACTGATAGAGAAATAGATATATGAAAGGTGGAAATATAATGATATCTCCTTGGATGACAAAAGTAATAGGAATGTTACCTAAAAGTTTAGTAAGTTTTATTTCTAGAAAAGTAATTTTAGGTTACGTAGATAAATATGCAGATATCACAGTACAAGGTGAAGAAAATTTATTAGAGGTTAAAAAACCAGCTATATACATATGTAATCATTTGAGTAATGCTGATGGACTTGTATTGCATAAAGTTTTAAATAAATATGATGATATAACTTTTGTAGCAGGTGTTAAGCTAAAAGGGAACTCACTTACTAACCTTGGGCTAAATATAGTTAAAACAACTCCTGTAAAGCCAAATACTGCAGATAAAGAAGGCATAAAAAAAATAATAAATATATTAAAGAGTGGAAATAGTATTCTTATATTTCCGGAGGGAACGCGAAGTAGAGTTGGTAAAATGATAGAAGGAAAGAAAGGTATATTGTTAATTGCAAAATTAACTAAAGCACCAATAATTCCTATTGCAATGACAGGTACAGAAAAATTACTACCAATAAATAAAGAGGGTAAAATGGAGCAGGAAAAATTTAATTATTCTAAAATAAATATGAAAATTGGTAAAATGTTTAATTTACCAAAGATAAATAAAGAGGAAAACAAGAAAGATTATGAGATAAAGTGTTTAAATACTATTATGCATAGTATTGCGGATTTACTTCCGGAAGAATATAGAGGAGCTTACTCGTCAACAAAATAAAAAACGAAATAAATCAGTGACAAGCGACAAGAACAGTGACAAGTAACAAGTTAAGGATGATTTTCTTGCAGAAAATCTTTAGCGAAGTCTTTACCTACTTCGTAGATTGGAATAAGATGTTTTGCTATCGCAAAAGAAATTATTTAAATCTTTTATAAAAAGGTTGTGATAATCATGGAACAAAATAATATTAATGAAATAATTCAGATATTAAGTGAAACTTATAAAGATGCAAAATGTGGACTTGACTATAAAACACCATATGAACTACTTATTGCTACAATTTTATCTGCTCAATGTACTGATGAGAGGGTTAATATTATTACAACAGAATTATTTAAAAAATATAATACTCCCCAATCTATTATTGAGTTAAGTGGAGAAGAATTAGGGGAATTGATAAAGAGTTGTGGATTATTCAGAAATAAGAGTAAAAATATACTTGAAGCTTCTAAAGATATAATAATCAATTATAATGGCAATGTTCCGGATACTTTTGAAGAATTAGTGAAGTTAAAGGGTGTAGGTAGAAAAACTGCAAATGTAGTTTTAGCTAATGCATTCAATATACCGGCTATTGCAGTAGATACTCATGTTTTTAGAGTTTCTAATAGAATAGGTATTGCCAAGGGAAAAACTCCGAATAAAGTTGAGGATGAGCTTATGAGGGTGATTCCAAAAGAAAAATGGAGTGAAATGCACCACTGTCTAATTTGGCATGGAAGGAAAATATGTAAAGCAAGAAAACCCCAATGTGAGGAATGTCCTATTGCTCCTTATTGTGAATACATTTAGACTTAAAGAATTGAATGAAGAAATATTTACTTCGCTAACTATAGAGATTCTACCGTGAAATTTAATTTATACATGTACCGATATCTCGGGTACTAACGAGTTATGGGACATGTATAAATTAATTATTGAACTGAGATATCTATAAGTTAGGGGAGTATTTTATTTTGTTTAGAAATGTATAAATTTTTAATGGTAAACAATGGTTTTCAATTGTAAAATAATGTATTATGAATAGTATATAATATAGAAATTAATATTAGCAATGCTTAAGGGGATGATATTTTTGTATAGATATAATGCTGTATTTGAAGGAGGAGGTATTAGAGGAATAGGCATAATTGGAGCTTTGAAATTTTTACACAAGTGTGATATTTATTGGGAAAATGTAGCGGGAAGTTCTGTGGGAGCTGTAGTTGCGTCTTTAGTATCCGCGGGATATAATGCTCAAGAACTTCAAAACATTATGTCTGAGTTAAATTATAATGATTTTTTGGATAAAGGTAGATCATTTAGAATACCTTTTCTTGGAAAGCACTTATCAGTTCTAAGAGAGAAAGGAATATACTCAGGAGAGTATGTTGAAGCTTGGATTAGACAACTGTTAAGACAAAAAGGTGTAGTACAGTTCAAAGACATTAGTAATAATGGAGTTTCAAGACTAAAAGTTATAGCTTCAGATATAACTTTAAATCGAATAGTAGTGCTACCAGATGATTTATATAGATATGGGATAGATGGGATGAATTTTGATGTTGCAAAAGCTGTTAGGATGAGTATAAGTATTCCATTTTATTTTAAGCCAGTAAAATTCAATTATAACGGTAATATCAGTTATATTGTTGATGGATCAGTTTGTTGTAATTATCCACTTCGTATTTTTGACAATAAAATCAAATATAAATATTCAACAATAGGATTTAAATTTTTAAACTCATATTCAAGCTATACTTCAAAAGGTAAGACGGATGCAGTGTCATTTTTAAGAGATATTGTAAGTACCATGTCTACTGTATCAAATGATCAAGTTTTATCTGATGAGGATGTACAAAGAACAATATTTATTCCTACTCATGGAGTTGAATCAACTGACTTTGATATCTCAAAGGAAAAGACAATAAAATTATTTAAATCAGGATATAAAGCAGCTACTACCTATTGGGAAAATAAAATAATAGAAGAACACAAGGAGAATGAAAATTTTATAATATAGTATTTTTTCATTAATCTAATAATATTTTTTAAATATAAAGAAAAATTCCTGGGAATACCAGGAATTTTGGTTTTAATCATCAAGATCATCATAATCATCATCGTAGTCATCAGAATGATGGTCATCTGAGCAGGAGCAATGCTCGTTGCAATCATCTTCGTGGTGATTATCATCAATTTGGCAATCTTCAGGATTGATTACTACCTCTTTATTACAAACGGGGTCGGCATACCAAACTTTCACAACATAACAACGACATGGGTTTAAAGGTCCAAATAAAAATTGACCGCAATCATCTGTGAAAGTGTGTGTAAGGGGTTTTAAAGAACACTTTTTGTTAGAAGTTTTTTTAAGAAACAATTTTACAACTGCATTTTTTACTGGTTTACCACACCAATCTACAACTACACCGTGAATAGCACTTCTTTGCTCTTTTGGAATTTTGATAATTGCATCAATTTCTTCATTAGGTTTTGGTTTAAATTCAAACTTTGTTAATCTTGCTCCCATACTTACCTCCTAAAACATATCTCAATTTCATTATATTAAAAAATACAAATTTTGATAACAAAGTTTTGATTTTTTCGGAATTTACACTAAAATAATTGATCTGTAATAAAAGTTCATATCTATTAATATAAATAAGTGTGGTATTTTATTAATTAATTTAATTATAAAAAGGTGTAAAGTAGAGGAATATAATATTTTTAGGAGGAAAATTTTAAAATGGGTATAGTTAGAAATTCTATAGATGTTGTTGGGATTACTAATGCAAAAGATTTACCTACAGAAGTAATTAATGGACATTTTGTTCAATATTCAGAAACAGAGACTTTTTTTATACCTAGAGGTAAATCATTAATAAGAGATATATTTCAAGTAGTTATAAATATTGAAACTAATTCGAAAAGAGAAGTCAAAACACCTATTGGGAGAACAACAATTATTGATGGAACTAAGAATATAAAAGTTATATATTCAGAAAAAGGACATTCTAGTAAAACGAATCTTGTAAATATCAATGTACCATTTAACACATTTACTGAATTAGAAGAAGATAAAGAAATTGATGAAGTAAAAGTATATATATTAGATGCATATTTTTCACTTGTGGAAAATCGAAAATTATATAGTCATTTAGTATATATGGTTCAATTCATATATAAGGATTTTTTGAAAGAGAGTGACGATGAATTCCTAGAAAATACTAAGTTTATAAATGATGAAGATTTTGAATCTGAAGAAGAATATGAAGAAGAATATGAAGAAGAATCTGAAGAAGAATTCTTAGATGAAGATAAAGATAATGATGAGATTAATAGTGATGAGCAAATATATTTTGAATATGAAGAAGAAAATGGTGTTTTGGAGGATATTATAAGCTCGAAAAATGATACAGAGTGCGAAGTTGATGAAATTGAATTTGATATAAATAGTATTCAAGAATATGAGGTGGAAAAAAATGAAGTTATCGAGTGTATACCAGCAGGATTTTTTGAAGAAAGTAATTTAGGTCAATCAGATAAAAAGACAAAGAAAAGAAATAAGAAAAAAAACAAGAGAATTGGAGAAAAGGAGTTAGCACAAGATAGTGAAGAATATGAGGACTACTCCAAATTTGACTGTGAATACTTATAGATAACAACTATAGTGAATTTTAATTTATACATGTCTTTAACTTATAGATATCTCAGCTCAATAATTGATTTATACATATACCATAACTCGATGATGCCCGAGATTTTGGTACATGTATAAATCAAATTTCATGGTAGAATCTCTATAATATATCAGTGAGTTTGAGACTTGTATAAATTTAATCGGAACAGATATCTTTCTAAGAAATGAGGTGGATATATGAAAATTTGTTTAGATGGATTTCCTTTAACTAAATTAGAAGGAACAAGTATGTATTCATATACATTCGAATACTTTAAAAATTTGTTTAAATACTTTCCGCAACCTGATTACCATATTATATGGGATGATTCTGAAAGAAATTATTTTTTAAATTGTAATAAAAAAAACAAGCTTGTAAACCTAAATATTGATAGAAGTAAAAATGATTTTACAGAGCTTGAGAAGCATATAATACACAATAAGATAAATATATATCATTCATTAAATAATGGTTTTAGCATACCAGAAAACAAAAATTGTAAAACAATAGTTACAATATATGATTTATTACCAATGGAAAATTTGGGGTATGTTGATGAAAAATATTTTGAAAAATTCCTAAATGTTTTTCCGAATACTATTAATGAGGTGGATGAAATTATTGCTGTATCTAAGTTTATTAAAAGTCAAATAGTAAAACATTTTAATGTAGATGAACGAAAAATAAATGTTGTATACCCTGGGATTTCAAAAAGATTTAAAATGTTACCTAAATCAAATAGTAAGAAAGTTTGTAAAAAATTATATAACATAGATGAAGATTTTATTTTATATGCAGGAAGTTTACATGCGAGAAAAAACCTACACATTTTATTGAGAATTCTTAAATACATAAAGAAGTATAAATATACAAAAAACATTAAAATGGTTATTGCAGGAGATTATATTGGAAAAAGAAATGAATATTTTTGTAAATTAAGAATAATGGCAGATAAATTAGGAATTGGAGATTCGGTGATTTTTACTGGTAAAATACATTATAAAAATATGCCATACTTATACAATGCATCAGAATGCTTTGTTAATTTTTCTGAATATGACGGATTTCCTTTATCGTCACTAGAAGCTATGGCTTGTGGAATACCAATTGTTAGTAGTAATACTCTATTTAATAGAGAAGTAATAGAAAATGGTGGATTACTAGTAGATTTAGAAGATGAGCTATATCTAAAGGATGCAATTCTTGAAGTTATAATGCATAAAAAATATAGAGAAAGTATAATAGAAAATGGATTGGTACAAGCTAAAAAATATTCTTGGAACAAGAATATAAAATCTACAGTGAAAATTTATGAAAATCTTATATAGTGGTTTAACCATATAGTATGTTAATTACTAAATGAATTATGAAAAAAGTGATAGATAAGAACACTTGAAATGGACTAGTCAAATATATGAACAATTATTTTTCAAAGTTGCTCATATATTTGACTTTTTTTATGTTTTTTATAAAAAAATATTATTATGAAACATTTTTGGCTCAGAAATTGTCTAATGTATGTAAAGTAAGTAAAGCATTTTCAGAAAATCATTTTACGTTTGAAACCTTTTTGTAATAAAAAATATTGAATTTTATGATAAAATGAATTTAATTAAAGAGTTCACAGATAACTAATATAGTTGTTAAGGATAGTGGTTCAAAAAGGGTTTTTCTAATGTAAAAAAAGAGAAATTTACTGTAATATGTAGTGGTTATATAGTATAATATACGAGAAGAGGGGGAACTAGCAATGGAAAACAATTCAGAAAATAAATTAGAAACGACATCTAAAAAAAGAATTAGAAGAAAGAAGAAAAAAAGCAATAATAAGAAAAAAATATTAGGTGCTGTTATGGGTATTGCTATTGTATGTGCTGCAATAATAGGATATTTATATTTAGAAGTAAAAAAATGGGACAATAAAATGATGCCAAACATTAGCATCGAAAAAATTGATTATACAGGCAAATCTAAAGCAGAAGTATTATCTGTACTAAATGAAATTTATGGTAATAATGTTTTGGAAAAAATAGTTGAGATACAAGGGATTGATAAAACATATTCTATAGGATATACAGAACTAGATGTAAAGTATAATATTGATGAAACTGTAGAAAAAGCTTTTGAACATGGCAGAGAATTAGGACTTATAGATAAATTTAAATTAATTAAAAACCCTAAAACTGTAGAGTTTGATTTAGAATTTACGTATAACAAAAAGGCGATTGAAAATGTTATAAATACTATGGAAAAAGAAATAAATGCTGAGCCTGTAAATGCTACAATTAAGTATCTTGGCAATGGTAAATTCGAGGTTAAAGATGATGTTAAAGGTGCAAAGTTAGACTTTGAAAAGCTTTCAAAGGATATTAATGAAAAAATACAAAGTGAAGCTGATGATTTAACTATATTGGCTCCTATTAATGAATTGGTTGCAGATGTTACTGGGGAGCAATTAAGAAGTATTGATTCTAATGTTGGATCATATTCGACTAATTATAAAACTTCTTCATGGGCAAGATCAACTAATATTGATCTTGCAACTAAAGCAATAAACGGAACAATATTAATGCCAGGAGAAGAATTTAGCTTTAATGATGTAGTAGGGAAAAGAACTGAAGCAAAAGGATATCAAGTAGCGCATGTTATAGTAAGAGGTGAGTATGTAGATGGTTTAGGTGGAGGTATTTGTCAGGTTTCTACAACGTTGTATAATGCAGCTTTATTAGCAGGACTTGAAATTACTGAAAGATCACACCATACTTATCCATCAAGTTATGTCCCAATAGGTCGAGATGCAACAGTAGATTATGGAAATATAGATTTAAAATTTGTCAATAATCAAGAGTATCCAATATATATATCTGCGTATACTAGCAATAAAAGTGATTACTTTACAATATACTCAAGTAATAATTTAAACAAAACAGAAGAAAGAATATGGAATGATGTTTATAAAACATTTCCAGCAACTTATAAGACAATTGAAGATCCAACATTGACTGTAGGGACAGAAGAAATTGATAAAAAACCACACACTGGTTATAAGGTGAAAGTTTATCGTCAAGTAACTGAAAATGGGGTTAAAGGAAAAGTGGAAACAGTATCATCAGATTATTTTGTACCATCAAATGGTGAAAAAAGAGTTGGTACTAAAGTTGTAGAAGAGCCAGTAGTAGGTGAAGAAACTCCTACTGAAGGAACTGGCACAGAAGAAACACCTACTACTGAAACTATTGCTGAATAATTAAATATTAATTATGAAGTATTTTAGAAGAAAAAAACACGTTAATACGTGTTTTTTTTATAATGTATGCAATAAAATTGAAAAGTTTGTTAATAATACTTATTTAGGATATAATAAGAAAGTGTTTAATATAAAGAATATAGTGACAAGTTACAATAACTTGTCACTATTATAGATATAACTACTAAGTAGTATATATGCGGATATGACGGAATGGCAGACGTGATAGATTCAGATTCTATTATCCAGAAGGATGTGCAGGTTCAAGTCCTGTTATCCGCACCAATAAAATTCAATGTAAGAGGAGCGAACAAAAATGAGCTATAAATTAATATGTATTGATATGGACGGTACATTATTAAATGATGAAAAGAAAGTTAGTGAGGAAAATAAAAAAGCTATAAAAGATGCTCATGATAAAGGGGTACACATTGCTATATGTACAGGAAGATTATTTACATCAGCAAAAAATTATGGCGATATTATTGGGGTTAAAGCACCTATTATTGCTTCAAATGGTGCGTATATAAGAGAAAAAGATGAAGAAAGAGTAATTTATAAGAAGACTATTGATAGAGATATTGCTATAAAAATATATGAAACAATCAAAAAGTTTAAATTTAGCAAATTTTTCAATACTTTTGATGTAATTGCATCTGAAGGGCCGTTTCCTGATTGGTATATGTATATAAAATTTAATGAAGGATTACCAGAAGAAAAAAGAATTAAGTTAAAAGAGTATGAGACTTTCTATGATTTTATAAAGGAAAGTAATGGAGAAATTTTAAAATTTGTCGCTGCATCAAAAGATATCGAAGAACTAGAAACAGCAAAAGTGGAACTTAGAAAATTAAATGATATTGAAATATTTAGATCTTCACCAATGAATTTTGAAATAAATGCAAAAGGGGTTTCTAAAGGAAATGCTGTGAAAAAATTAGCTGAGATATATGGACTAGATAGTAGCGAAGTAATCTGCATAGGTGATAGCAATAATGACATGTCTATGATTGAGTATGCTGGTTTAGGTGTTGCAATGAGAAATGCTGAAGACGAGGTAAAAGATATTGCTGACTATATTACAGAAACAAATAATAATTGTGGAGTTGCTAAGGTTATTAGAGAGTTTATACTTGATAAATAGAATATATAATTTGAAAAATATTAATTATTTTTAAAATTTTAAAAAATTACTTGTCGATTATTTGTTAATAGAGTATTATAGAATTGAACCTTAAAATTGGTTTGATAAATCTACTTTTGGGAGGGGCAGCATGTCGGAAGAAGTGTTAAATATAGTATTATATCAGCCGGAAATACCACAAAACACTGGTAATATTGGTAGAACTTGTGTTTTAGTAAATGCAAAATTGCATTTGATAAAACCATTAGGATTTGATATAGATGAAAAGAAAGTTAGAAGAGCTGGATTGGATTATTGGAAAAATGTAAACTATGAAATTCATGAGTCATTTGAAGCATTTGTTGAAAAGTACCCAGATGCTAGAATATTTTTAGCCACTACAAAAGGAACAAAATTCTATACGGATGCAAAGTTTGAAGAAGGCGATTTTATTGTTTTTGGAAGAGAGTCATCAGGATTGCCTAAAGATATTATGGAAACCTATACAGAAAGTTCGATAAAGATACCTATGATAGATTCTACAACTAGATCTTTGAATCTTTCAAATACTGCTTCTATCATTGCTTATGAAGCTTTAAGACAAATTGGTTTTCCTAATATGAGATAAGTTTTCTCCATAATTAACAGAGGTATTAGTTCGTGTATCGACAAACTAAAACATAATAAAAGAATAAATTCGTTGAAGTTTGCATACAATTAGCGTATAGTAAACTTATGTCTGAAAATTCAGACACAGAACAAACTAAGTAAATTAAATATTTACATAAAAATATTTAATTAATAGATTTTAGGGGGTAATATATTATGAAAAAGAGAGTTATAGCTATTTTGGCTTCATTAGCTGTTATGACAACATTGTTGGCTGGATGTGGAAGCGGTAACAAAAATGCTACAGACAACAATAAAGCTAATAATAAGACTGAAACTGAGAAGCCAGTTGAAAAAATTGAAACAGAAGTTAAGGTTGGATTATCTACTGATGTCGGTGGAAGAGGAGATAAATCATTTAATGATTCAGCAATTGGTGGATTAGATAAAATTGCTGAAGAGTATACTGTTGAGCCAGCGATTTTAGAAGCATCTAGTCAAGATGATTATGTTCCATACTTAACTGAGCTTGCTGAGAATAATGACTTAGTATTTGGTGTTGGTTTCTTAATGAAAGAATCACTTGAAGAAGCTGCTACTAATGCGCCAGATTCAAAATTTGCAATCATTGACCAAAATGTTGCATTACCAAATGTTGTTTCTATCAACTTCAAAGAGCAAGAAGGTTCATTCTTGATGGGAGTTATTGCTGGTAAGATGACAAAAACTAATGAAGTTGGTTTTATAGGCGGTATTGACATGGAATTAATTCAAAGATTTGAAGCTGGATTTTATGCAGGCGTTAAGTCTGTTAACCCAGAAGCTGCTAAAAACTTATTAGATAGAACTAATGTTGTATATACTGGTGCTTTTGATGATACTCAAGCAGGTCAAGAAGCTGCAAAACAATTATATAACAATGGTGCTGACGTTATTTTCCATGCATCAGGTGCATGTGGTTTAGGTTTATTACAAGAAGCATCTGAGAGAAGAGCAGATGGAAAAGATGTTTGGGCTATAGGAGTTGATTCAGATCAAGCTGCTATGGTTCCAGATTATGCTGATGCTGTGTTATCTTCAATGATGAAAAGAGTTGATATCGCAACTTATGATACAACTAAAAACTTAATTGAAGGAAACTTTAAAGGTGGAGAAACTGTAGTTTATGGTTTAGCTGAAGATGGAGTTGGCTTAGCACCAACAACTGATGCGTATACTCCAGCAGATGTTATTGAATTATGTAATTCATACAAAAAAGCTATAGTAGATGGAAAATTTGTTGTTCCAGCTACATTAGAAGAAGCAGCTACTTTTGAACCAACAGAACTATAGAAAAACTTATTAAAACTAATAATTGATTAGCAAATAAAAATAATTATGTATTATAAAAGCTAGATGTACAGTCACATCTAGCTTTTATTGATGCTAAATATTGATATTAATGTAAGAAAAATCTTTCTGTATTAAATTTATGTTAAAAAAATAATATTTGTATGCAAAAAAAATCTGATAATTGTGATATAATATAAATGAATTAAGCACCATAGAAATTTTGTTTATGAGGCCATCATAAGTAAAGGTTTAGAATTATGTTATTTAATACGGTTAATTTTGAAACTCAGATAATGTACTTTGTTCTAGCAATTCAATATACGACAGATAAAAGAGTATATCAGAGGGTGATAATATGAAAATGGAATTTGATTTAAGGTTAACTCAAGAACAAAAACTAATCATGACTCAACAAATGCAGATGTCTGTTAAGATTCTTCAGATGTCTAACTTTGAAATACAAAATTATATTGATAAAGAATTACAAGAAAATCCTGTCCTTGAAGCAGAAGCAAAGGCAAAAAAAAGTGAGGAAGAAGTTAATTATAAAGAATTAATTAAATACTTAGATGAGGACTATAATTATTCTAATAAAAATTATTATGTGAATAATGAAGAGGAAGTATCTCCATTTAATTTCATTAGTGCAAAAAAATCGTTAAAAGAATATTTGGAAGAGCAAGTCATTGATTTGAAATTATCACGATATGAGAGATATTTGTGCATGTATATCATCGAAGATATAGATAGTAGAGGATATCTTTTCTCGGACAAGCAATCTTTGGCAGAAGAATTAAATATAGGCGTAGAAGTAATAGAAAAAACTCTGGATATAATTCAAAATCTTGATCCAACAGGTATAGGCGCTCAGGATTTAAAAGAGTGTTTGAAAATTCAATTGAGAGCTTTAAGTTATGATGAAGAGGACTTATATACTATAGTTGATGAGTATTTAGAATTAATTGCAGATAACAAGTATAATGTATTAGCTAAAAAGCTTAATGTTTCTAATAAGAAAGCACAAGAATATGGAGATATTATAAAAACCTTAGAACCAAAACCGTCCAGAGGGTTTTATACTGGAGAAGATATTAAATATATTGCACCAGAAGCTATCATACGAAAAATTGAGGATAAATATTTTGTAATAATGAATAACGATAGTGTGCCAAAATTAAATATTAATAATACTTACAAAAATATAATCTATAATGATGAAGATGCGAAGACTGTTAAATATGTTAAAGAGAAAATAAATAGTGCTATGTTTTTGATGAAAAGCATAAATCAAAGAGAAAACACTATATATAGGATTCTGAAAAAATTAGTTGAAATTCAAAAAGATTTCTTTGATTATGGGAAAAATTATTTAAAACCTTTAACTTTGAAAGAAATTGCTGAGATGTTGGAAATACATGAATCTACTGTTAGTAGAGCAATAAGAGATAAATATATTTATACAGATAAAGGAACAATTAAAATAAAAGATTTATTTACTACAGGACTATCTCAAAAAAATAGCGGAGATGATGTTTCAACAATATTAATCAAAAATGAAATAAAAGAAATGGTAGATAATGAGAATAAGAAAAAACCATACTCAGATCAGAAAATTTGCGATATGTTAAAGTCTCAGGATTTAAAAATATCTCGAAGAACTGTAGCGAAATATAGAGAAGAATTAGGTATAAAATCATCAAGTAAAAGGAAAAGATATTAACGGAGAAAGTTCTTCGTTAATTTTTCTTTTTTTTTTATAAAAACTATTTAAAAATTCTACTTTATACATTATAATAGTAATGGGACATAAATGTGTTACCCGGGACAAAAATAAGCCAAGGGGTGTTTGAAGTGTATGACATCTTAAAATTACAACAAAAAATCGTACCAGAGCTTTTAGAAGTACTTCATAAAAGATATTCTATACTAAGAACAATTTACTACAATGCACCTATTGGTAGAAGAATTTTAGCAAATACTTTAGGAATAGGTGAAAGAGTAGTAAGAACAGAAATAAATTTTTTAAAGAAACAAGATCTTATTCAGATAACTTCAGAAGGAATGAAGATTACAGATGAAGGAGAAGAGATACTTGATAAATTAAAAACATTTATTCATGATATGACAGGGCTACATGAAATAGAAGAATATTTGAGAAAAAATTTAAACATTCAGGAAGTATTTATTGTTCCAGGAAATGTTGATGAAAACAGGATTGTTTTAAATGAAATAGGTAGAACTGCTTCAAAGTACATAAAAGACATATTAAAAGATAACAATATAATATCTTTAACTGGAGGTTCTTCTGTAAAGTCAATTATCGATAATATTCCTAATAGGAAAGATTTAAATAATATTATGGTTGTTCCTGCAAGAGGTGGTATGGGTAGAGAGGTTGAAGTTCAGTCTAATACTTTAGCTGCAAGTCTTGCTAAGAAACTTAATGCTAATTATAAAATGCTTCATGTACCTGATAATTTAAGTGATTCAGCTCTTAAGACAATATTGAAGGAAGAAAGCATAAAAGAAGTGTTAGAGTATATAGATAAAGCTAATATACTTATATATGGTATAGGTAGGGCCGAAAGAATGGCTGAAAAAAGAGAGCTTAACTCTGAACTCATTGAAAAATTAAACAGTATGGGGGCAGTTGGAGAGGCATTTGGATGCTATTTCAATATAAAAGGTGATATTGTGTTTTCTACACCAACAGTAGGAATAAAAAATCAACAAATGGTCAAAGTAGAAAAATCGATTGCTATAGCCGGCGGAAAACGAAAGGCTAAAGCCATAATTGCTACTGAAATGTATAGCGAGAATAGCGTTTTATTCACTGACGAAGGTGCAGCAAGAGAAATGTTGAGAATATTAAGTGAAAAAAAAGAAAATAATTAAGTTATATATTAAAAATTAATATAAATGATAATGAAATTTTTAGGAGGTAGTACAATGAAAAAAGTTGCAATTAATGGATTCGGAAGAATCGGAAGAAATGCTTTCAATGCTTTAATCTCAAATTATGAAGGAGAACTAGAGGTAGTAGCAATAAATGATTTAACAAGTCCAGCTACGTTAGCACACTTATTAAAATATGATTCTTTATATGGAAAATTCGAAGGAACTGTAGAAGTTTCAGAAGGTGCAATTGTTGTTAATGGTAAAGAAATAAAAATATTTGCAGAAAGAGATCCTCAAAACTTACCTTGGGCTGATTTAGGTGTTGATATTGCTTTAGAATGTACTGGTTTCTTCAGAACTAAAGAAACAGCTAGCAAGCACATTGAAGCAGGAGCTAAAAAAGTTATTATATCTGCTCCAGCAAAAGGTGAAGATAAAACAATAGTTCTTGGTGTTAACGAAGAAGAATATGATCCTGCAACTCAACATATATTATCAAATGCATCATGTACTACTAACTGTTTAGCTCCATTTGCTAAAGTTCTTGATAGCAAATTTGGTATTGAAGAAGGATTAATGACTACTATTCATTCATATACTGGAGACCAAAGAGTATTAGATGCTCCACATAGTGATTTGAGAAGAGCAAGAGCTGCTGCTGAGTCTATGATTCCAACAACTACAGGTGCTGCTGCTGCTGTTGCATTAGTATTACCACAATTAAAAGGTAGATTGAATGGTATGGCTGTAAGAGTTCCTACTCCAACAGTTTCTATGGTTGACTTAGTTTGTACTTTAAAAACTGAAGCAACTGTTGAAGAAATCAACGCTGCTTTTAAAGATGCTGCAGAAGGTGAATTAAAAGGAATATTAGGTTTCAGCGAAGAGCCATTAGTTTCTATTGACTACAGAGGAGATGAAAGATCTTCAATAGTTGATGGTTTATCAACTATGAAAATGGGAGATAAATTGGTAAAAGTAATTTCTTGGTATGATAACGAAGCAGGTTACTCTAATAGATTAGCTGATTTAACTAAATACGTTGCTGATAGATTATAATTTAAATTAAATATTTTTTAATATAGACATTAAAAAAGGGGTTGGTTTTGTAGATAATCTATAAGGTCAACCCTTTTTACAAGATACATACCCATATATTAGTTGACAATTGACGATAAAGGACAATTTTTGCTGGTGCAAATTCTGTCAACTGATAGATAAAGCTACGAAGTAGTTTATCTACAAATAAGAATGGAGGGAACTTTCTTAATGAAATTAAACAAAAAGACAGTAGAAGATTTACAAGTTTCAGGTAAAAAAGTTTTAGTGAGATGTGATTTTAATGTGCCATTAAAAGATGGTGTTATAACTGATAAAAATAGATTAGTAGGTGCTATGCCAACTATAAAATACTTAATAGAGCAAGGAGCAAAGGTTATACTTTGTTCGCACTTAGGAAAACCTAAAGGAGAAGCAAAACCAGAATTATCTTTAGCTCCAGTTGCTGCAGAACTTTCTAGCATGTTAGGTAAAGAAGTTATTTTTGCTGCTGATGATAATGTAGTAGGTGAAAAGGCTAAAGCTGCAGTAGATGTTATGAAGGACGGCGATGTTGTTTTACTTCAAAATACTAGATACAGAAAAGAAGAAACTAAAAATGGAGAAGCTTTCTCTAAAGATTTAGCTTCATTAGCAGAAGTTTTTGTTAACGATGCTTTTGGAACTGCGCATAGAGCTCATTGTTCAACGGTAGGAGTTGGAGAATACTTAGAAGAGAGTGCTTGTGGATATTTAATTCAAAAAGAATTAAAATTCCTTGGAGATGCAGTGGAATCACCAGAGAGACCTTTTGTTGCTATACTTGGTGGAGCAAAAGTTTCAGATAAAATAAATGTTATAAATAATTTACTAGAAAAAGTTGATACTTTAATAATTGGTGGTGGAATGGCTTATACATTCTTAAAAGCACAAGGATATACTATAGGAACTTCTTTATTGGAAGCTGATAAAGTAGATTATTCTAAAGAAATGATGGAAAAAGCTAAAACTAAAGGTGTAAAATTACTTTTACCTGTAGATAACGTTGTTGGAGCTACTTTCAGTGCTGATACAGAACCAGTAGTTACAGAAGACCAAAACATTGCTGATGGATTCATGGGATTAGATATTGGACCTAAAACTGCTGCTATATATGCTGAAGCAGTAAAAACTGCTAAAACAGTAGTGTGGAATGGACCAATGGGAGTATTTGAGTTTGAAAACTTTGCAAAGGGTACTATTGCTGTTGCTGAAGCTATGGCGGAAGCTGATGCTACTACAATTATAGGTGGTGGAGATAGTGCGGCAGCTGTTAATATATTAGGATTTGGCGATAAAATGACTCACATATCTACAGGTGGCGGTGCGTCACTAGAATTCTTAGAAGGTAAAGAATTACCAGGAATAGTAGCTTTAAGCGAAAAATAAATAATAATTTAAGGTGGGGTTAAAATGAGAAAACCTATTATTGCAGGAAACTGGAAAATGAACAATACAGTATCTCAAGGATTAGAATTAATCGAAGCTTTAAAACCATTAGTTAAAGATGCTAACAGTGAAGTTGTAGTTTGTCCTACAACAATATCTCTTGATGCAATTGTAAAAGCAACAAAAGATTCAAATATTTCAGTTGGTGCGCAAAATATGCATTTTGAAGAAAAAGGTGCTTTTACTGGTGAAACTGCTCCTGCTATGCTCGCTGAACTAGGGGTTAAATACGTGATTTTAGGCCATAGTGAAAGAAGAACATATTTTGGAGAAACAGATGAAGCTTTAAATAAAAAATTAAAAAAAGCATTTGAACATAAACTAATTCCTATATTATGTATTGGTGAAACTTTAGAAGAGAGAGAATCAGATATAACTGAAGAAGTTTTAGCTAAGCAAATTAAACTTGATTTAGCAGGATTGGATGCGGCTCAGGTTTCAGAAATGGTAATTGCTTATGAACCAATATGGGCAATAGGAACAGGTAAAACTGCTACTTCAGATCAAGCGAATGAAACTATTGGATTTTGTAGAAAAACTGTAGGTGATATGTTTGGGGAAGAAACTGCTGAGAAGATTAGAATTCAATATGGTGGTTCAGTTAAGCCTAATACTATAAAAGAGCAAATGGCTAAAGAACACATTGACGGTGGATTAATAGGTGGAGCTTCATTAAAAGCTGAAGATTTTGCTGCAATAGTAAATTTCGATAAATAATATTAGATTATATAGTTTTTAAATACATAGGGATAGTTTAAGAATAACTTCCGCTATATTTCATTGAAAAATGTTTGAAAAGTGCATGTTTTTCAATGAAAAGAGGCAGTAATTCTTAAGCTAACCTTGAAACCTGGGGGTGGGAAATTGACTAAAAAGCCTGTAATGTTGATGATATTAGATGGTTATGGATGTTCAGATAGAGAAGACGGTAATGCAATCAGAGTAGGAGATACAGAAAATTTTGAAAAACTTTGGGAAAATTATCCTCACACAACAATTGGAGCAAGTGGGCTTTCAGTTGGACTGCCAGATGGTCAAATGGGTAACTCAGAAGTTGGACATTTAAATATTGGTGCAGGTAGAGTGATATATCAAGCTCTTACTAGAATCACAAAATCCATAAAAGATGGCGATTTCTTTGAAAATGAAGCACTTTTAAAGGCTGTTAACAATGCTAAAGTGAATAACTCTTCTCTTCACCTGTTAGGTTTATTGTCTGATGGTGGAGTCCACTCACACATTGAACATTTGAAGGGATTACTTCAATTAGCAAAGGATAATGGATTAGAAAAAGTTTATCTTCATGCTTTTTTAGATGGTAGAGATACACCTCCTACATCTGCAATAAATTATATTGAAGAAATAGAAGATTATATGGATGAAATTGGTGTGGGGAAAATCGCTACTTTAAGTGGTAGATATTACGCTATGGATAGAGATAACAGATGGGAAAGAGTAGAACTTGCTTATGATGCATTAGTAAACGGTAAAGGTGAATTATCAGTTAGTGCAATGAAAGCAATAGAAGCTTCTTATCATGATAATAAGAATGACGAGTTTGTTCTTCCTACAGTTATAGTAGAGGATGGAAAGCCGTTAGATACAATAAAAGATGAAGATTCAGTTGTTTTCTTCAATTTTAGACCAGATAGAGCAAGAGAAATAACAAGAGCTTTGAATGATAAAGTTTTTGAAGGATTTGAAAGAAAGAACTTAGATTTAACTTATATTACTATGACAGAGTATGATAAAACTATTGAAAATGTAGAAGTTGCTTTTAAATCTGAAAGTTATGAAAACACTTTAGGTGAGTATGTTAGTAAATTAGGTTTAAACCAATTGAGAATAGCGGAAACTGAAAAATATGCTCATGTTACATTTTTCTTCAATGGTGGAGTTGAAACACCAAATGCAAATGAAGATAGAGCATTAATACCATCACCAAAAGTTGCAACTTACGATTTACAACCTGAAATGAGTGCTTATGAAGTAACTGATGAAGTTCTAAAAAGAATTGATTCTAATAAATATGACTTAATAATACTTAATTTTGCCAACCCTGATATGGTTGGGCATACTGGAGTTATGGAAGCAGCAGCTAAAGCAATAAGTGTGGTAGATGAGTGTGTTGGAAAAGTTGTAGATAAGATGCTAGAGAAAGATGGAAAAGTATTTATTACAGCTGACCATGGTAATTCAGAGCAAATGATTGATTATTCCAATGGAAAACCAATGACTGCACACACTACTAATCCAGTACCATTAGTATATATTTCAAATGATGAAAGAAAAGTAACTTTGAGAGAAGGCGGGATTTTGGCTGATCTTGCACCTACGTTACTAGGAGTTATGAATAAAGAAGTACCAGCAGAAATGACAGGAAAAAGCTTAATTGTAAAGTAAATAAAAATTGCTAAACTAATAATTAAAAAATATTAATTTAAAATTTAGGAGGATTTAATATGAAAATGCATTTAGAAATAATGGACGTTTACGCAAGACAAATTTTGGATTCAAGAGGAAACCCAACTGTTGAAGTTGAAGTTACTTTAGAAGATAGTGTTGTAGGAAGAGCAGCAGTACCATCAGGAGCTTCTACTGGAATATTTGAAGCAGTTGAATTAAGAGATGGAGACAAAGATGTATATTTGGGTAAAGGTGTATTAAAAGCAGTAGAGAATGTAAATACGCTTATAGCTGACGAAATAATTGGAATGAATGTTTTAGACCAAGTTGCTATAGATAAAGCAATGATCGCATTAGATGGTACAGATAATAAAGCTAAATTAGGTGCTAATGCTATGTTAGGAGTATCTTTAGCATGTGCTAGAGCGGCTGCTGAATCTTTAGGTTTAAGCTTATACCAATACATTGGTGGAGTTAATGCTAAAGTATTACCAGTTCCAATGATGAATATAATGAACGGTGGTTCTCATGCAGATAACAATGTAGATTTACAAGAATTCATGGTTATGCCTGTTGGAGCAACTTCATTTGCTGAAGCATTAAGAATGTGTGCAGAAGTATTCCATGCATTAAAATCTATCTTAAATAAAAAAGGATTAGCAACTGGTGTAGGTGACGAAGGTGGTTTTGCTCCAGATTTAGATAGCAACGAAGATGCTATTAAAGTTATCCTTGAAGCTATCAAAGCTGCAGGATACGAAGCAGGAAAAGATATCTTTATTGCATTAGATCCAGCTTCTTCTGAGTTCTTCAACACTGATACAAATATGTATGAATTAAAAGGTGAAGGCAAAACTTTAACACCAGAACAAATGGCAGATTTCTATGTTGATTTAGTAGAAAAATATCCAATCATATCAATCGAAGATGGAATGGCTGAAGAAGATTGGGAAGGATGGAAATTCTTAACTGATAAAGTTGGTGATAAAATCCAATTAGTTGGAGATGACTTATTCGTAACTAATACAGATAGACTTTCTATGGGTATTGAAAAAGAGACTGCAAACTCTATCTTAATTAAATTAAACCAAATCGGTACTTTAACTGAAACTTTAAATGCTATCGAAATGGCAGCAAGAGCTGGATACACTGCTGTTGTATCTCATAGATCTGGTGAAACAGAAGATACTACAATTGCAGACTTAGTAGTAGCTACAAATGCTGGTCAAATCAAAACAGGTGCACCATCTAGATCAGAAAGAGTTGCAAAATATAATCAATTATTAAGAATTGAAGAAGAATTAGGAAATATGGCTGAGTATAGAGGAAGATCTGCTTTCTATAACTTAAAATAAAAATATATATCAAAACAAAGAGGAATCAGTTTTGAATCCTCTTTGTTTTTATTTTGAAATAATTGTTATATCAAAATTAGATTGTAAATCTTTGAGCTATATGATAAAATAAACTTTGTTAAATATGCAAGAAAGTATTTTACTTATTGCATTTGTACTTGGGGAGCATAAAAAAATAACTTGCACTATATTACCATCAAAAAATGCAGAAACATCAATATTTTGATGACAAAAGTGGAAAATAATTTTTTAGCCGACCCATAATTGAGGAGGTGTATGGCCATGCACACATTTTTAACTGTTTTATTAGTGATAGTTTCAGTTCTATTGATTGTCGTAGTTATGCTACAGCCAGGAAAAGCTGACGGTTTTAATTTAGTATCTTCAGGGGCAGAAACTTTTTTATCTAAGAATAAGACTAAAACACGTGAATCAGTGCTATCTAAGGCTACAGTGATTTTAGCTGTTTTATTTCTTTTATTAACAAGTGCTATAAGTATAATAAAATAAAGAATTATATTAAGTTTAGGAGGAGTTAAGGGTGGATTTTTTACTATTAGTATTAGGAGCAGCAGTCGTTGCTTTAGTATTTGCGGTAGTTTTAAGCAATGGTATAAGTAAAGAAAGTGCTGGAAATGACAGAATGAAGGAGATTGCTGGATATATTCATGAAGGTGCTATGGCATTTTTAACTAGAGAATACAGATACTTAGCAATCTTTATTGTGGTAGTTGCAATTGTTATTGGAGTAGCAATTAAGCCAATAACAGCAGTATGTTTTGTAATTGGTGCATTATTCTCAATAGCAGCGGGATACTTTGGTATGCAAGTTGCAACTAAAGCAAATGTAAGAACAGCTGAAGCAGCGAAAAATGGTCAAACTAAAGCTTTAGAAATTGCATTTTCTGGTGGAGCAGTTATGGGAATGGCAGTTGTAGGTTTAGGTGTGTTAGGTTTAACGGTTTTATACTATTTCTTTGGTCAAAATGATATATCAGTATTAACAGGTTTTGGATTAGGCGCTAGTTCTATAGCATTGTTTGCTCGTGTTGGTGGTGGTATTTATACTAAAGCTGCTGACGTTGGTGCAGACTTAGTTGGTAAGGTTGAAGCAGGAATACCTGAAGATGACCCAAGAAACCCAGCTGTTATTGCTGATAACGTTGGAGATAATGTTGGTGACGTTGCAGGAATGGGTGCTGACTTATTTGAATCTTATGTAGGATCATTAATTTCTGCATTAACTCTTGGATTTGCACTATTTACTGGGGATTCAACTAAAATTATGTTCCCATTGATTTTAGCTTCTTTAGGAATTATAGCTTCTATTATAGGAATTGTTATAGCAAGAAAGAGTAAAAGTGAAAACCCACAAAAGGCATTAGATGCTGGAACTTATATTGCAGGCGGATTAGTTATTGTTGCTGCTGGAATATTAAGTTACACTACTTTTGGAAGTTTAAGAGCTTTTGCTGCAATCGTTGCAGGGTTAGCTGTTGGAATGCTAATTGGTAAAGTTACTGAAATGTATACTTCTGATGAATATAAATATGTTAAGAAAATTGGAAAACAATCAGAAACTGGTGCTGCAACTACAATTATCTCTGGTTTAGGTATCGGTATGTATTCTACAATGTTACCTATTATTTTCATAGGGATTGGTGTTTTAGCGTCATTCTACATAATGGGTGGAGCTAATGATGTAGCTATGGGCTTATATGGTATATCTTTAGCGGCTATCGGTATGCTATCTACAGCTGGTATTACAATTGCAGTAGATGCTTATGGACCTATTGCTGATAATGCTGGTGGTATTGCTGAAATGGCTGAATTAGACCCATCAGTTAGAAAAATAACTGATAAGCTTGATGCTGTTGGTAATACAACTGCAGCAATTGGTAAAGGATTCGCTATTGGTTCAGCTGCATTAACAGCTTTAGCATTATTTGCTTCTTATGCTCAAGTAACTGGATTAGAAAAAATCGATTTATTAACTCCTGTAACATTAGTAGGATTATTAATTGGAGCAATGCTTCCATTCTTATTTGGTGCTTTAACAATGGAATCTGTTGGTAAAGCTGCTTTTGAAATGATTGAAGAAGTTAGATCTCAATTCAAAAACATTCCAGGAGTTATGGAAGGTACAACTAAGCCTGATTATAAGAGATGTGTTGATATCTCTACTGCGGCAGCTTTAAAAGAAATGATGTTACCTGGTATACTTGCAATAGTAGTACCTTTAGGTGTTGGTTTCTTACTTGGAGTTGAAGCATTAGGTGGTTTAATCGCTGGTGCCGTTGCAGCTGGTGTATTAATGGCTATTATGATGGCTAACGCTGGTGGTGCTTGGGATAACGCTAAGAAATACATTGAGGGCGGAGCTCACGGTGGTAAAGGTAGCGACGCTCATAAAGCAGCAGTTGTAGGAGATACAGTAGGTGATCCATTCAAGGATACTTCAGGTCCTGCAATGAATATCTTGATAAAACTTATGACAATAGTTTCTCTTGTATTCGCTCCAGTATTAGCTGAATACGGCGGAATCTTAATAAATTTATTTAAATAGTAGATAAGTAGTGATCAAATTAGGTCACTACTTTTTTTTATTACATAGGAAAGTATAAATTTTATACTTTCCTATGTAATAAAAAAATGAAGGGGTGCATGGGAAGTATTCCCCGCTTCTTTTAGGAGGGTGCTCAGATGCGATAGCATCGTCGAAGGGAACATAAGGTTCCATAGCGAAGCGGCTTTGATGCCTTTTTTATACATAAAAGTAGGAATACTATGGAAAAACATATTGCTTTTTTATTAGAACAATAGGTATACTATAGATAACTATTTCGTATGCTTATTTATAGTAGTGTCAAATTGTAATGTACTATTAAGAGTAGATTTTTTAAAATATTTAGATTGAAGTAATATACCTACATAGATTTGTACTACGAAAACTTATTTTTGTATATTTAAGATAAAATAGTTAAAAATATAGGAAGAGTTATAATTTAGGAGGCATACATATGGATATGAAAAAAATTATTTTAGGCTTTATGGAAGAAAAAGCATATAAACCTATGAATATTAAAGAATTAGCTTATATTTTAGGCGTAAATAAAAGAGATATAGAAAGTCTTAAAAAATTACTTAAGGAAATGGTAGAGGAAGGTCATATAATAAAAAATAGAAAAAAATTATATGGAATTCCTGAAAGAATGGGTTTAGTAGTTGGAAAACTTCAAGGACATCAAAAAGGATTTGGGTTTGTTATTCCACAAGATGGTAGCCCAGATGTATTTATAACTTCTTCATTTATGAATGGTGCTATGAACGGAGATAAAGTAATAGCAAAAGTTACAAAAGAAGAGAATGGCGGCAAAAAGCGTGAAGGAGAAATTGTAAGAATAGTAGAAAGGACAAATACTAGAGTTATAGGGACTTATGAAGATAGTAAGAATTTTGGATTTGTGGTTCCAGAAGAAAAAAGAATATTCCAGGATGTATTCGTAGCAAAAGCAGATTCTAAAAATGCTAAAAATAAAGACATAGTTATTGTAGAAATCACAAAATGGCCTGATAATAGAAGAAATCCTGAAGGCAAGATAATTGATATAATAGGTCAGAAAGGTGAACAGGGAATAGATATTCTAACAATAATTAAGAAGTTTAACTTACCGGAGTATTTCCCGGAAAAAGTTCAGAACTATGCAAGAAATATCTCTACGGATATTTCAAATGAGGAATATAAGAGAAGAGAAGATCTACGAGGCATAAGAATGGTAACTATTGACGGGGCTGACGCAAAGGATTTAGACGATGCAGTTTCTATTCAGAAGTTAGAGAACGGCAACTATTTATTAGGTGTACACATTGCGGATGTATCTCATTATGTTAAAGAAAAGAATCCATTAGATAAAGAAGCATTGAAGAGAGCAACATCTGTTTATTTAATAGATAGGGTAATACCGATGTTGCCAAAAGAATTATCAAATGGTATTTGTAGTTTAAATCCAAAGGTAGATAGACTTGCAATGACTTGTTTTATGGAAATAAATACTGAAGGAAAAGTTGTTGATTATAGAATTGTTGAAAGTGTTATAAAAACAAATGAACGAATGACATACTCTGATGTAACAAAAATATTAAGAGATGACGATAAAGAACTTAAACAAAAATATGATTATCTAGTAGATGATTTTAAAACAATGGAAAAATTATGTGAAATACTTTACGCTAAGAGAATTAGAAGAGGAGCTATAGACTTCGATTTTGAAGAATGTAAAATCATACTGAATGAAGTCGGAAAGCCAGTAGAAATAAAACCATATGAAAGGGCAATAGCTAATAGAATAATTGAAGAGTTTATGTTAGTTTGTAACGAGACTATTGCTGAACATATGTATTGGTCTAACACACCTTTTGTTTACAGAATACATGAAGAGCCGGATGAAGAAAAGCTTCAAAAATTTAATGAGTTTGCATACAATTTAGGTTATGTAGTTAGATTTAAAAATGACATTCATCCTAAATTGCTTCAGAGTGTAGTTCAGAAAGTAAAAGGACAGAAAGAAGAGACAGTAGTAAACACGCTACTTCTCAGGTCAATGAAACAAGCTAAATATTCTCCAGCAGCTATAGGACATTTTGGGTTAGCAGCTAAATATTATTGTCACTTTACTTCTCCTATTAGAAGATATCCAGATTTAATGATTCATAGGATAATTAAAGAATTCATAAATGGAAAAATTGATGAAGGTAGAGATAAAAGCTTGAGGGGTTCAGTAGAGTATGCTTCAATGCAATCCTCAGATATGGAAAGAATAGCACAAGAGGCTGAAAGAGAAGTTGATGATTTAAAGAAAGCTGAATATATGAGTGAAAGAATTGGTGAAGAATATGAAGGAATAGTTTCATCAGTCACTAATTTTGGTATGTTTGTTGAATTACCAAATACAGTAGAAGGGTTAGTTCATATAAGTGCATTTGATGATGACTATTATATTTATGATGATCAGCATTTGTGTTTAATTGGAGAAAGAACAAAAAATGTATATAAACTTGGTGATAACGTAAAAATTATTGTTTCAAGGGTAGACTTAGATAATCATGAAATATATTTTGATTTGGTTAAAAATGCAGATGAGGAAAATCCGGAAGAAAAGTTTTAAATTATTTATTAAAGGATAATTTGAAGAAAAAATGAATTATCCTTTAATATCTTTATAAATTAATCACAAAAGTTTATATAAACCATTGCTTTTTTTTATAAGCTATACTATCATATATAATAACAATTTATTAATTATAGATTTCGGGGCGATAAATTGTTTCAAATTAAAATTTTAATAGAAATAATATTAAAAATAAATGGAGGGGTACTATGAGTAAGAAAGTAAATATTGATTGGGAAAATTTGGGGTTTGGCTACATAAAAACAGATTTGCGTTATATTTCAAGATGGAAAGATGGTAAATGGGACGATGGACAATTAGTAGAAGATAATAAATTTACAATTGATGAAGCTTCTACAGCACTTCATTATGGACAACAATGTTTCGAAGGTCTAAAAGCATATAGGACTAAAGATAATAAAATTCAATTATTTAGACCTGATGAGAATGCAAAAAGGTTAAATGAAAGTTGTGCACGTGTATTAATGCCTGAAATACCAGTAGAAAAATTTATAGATGCAGTAAAACAGGTTGTAAAAGCTAATGAAGCTTATGTACCACCATATGGAACAGGAGCAACTTTATATATAAGACCACTAGTAATTGGTGTTGGAAATACTGTGGGTGTTAATCCTGCGAAAGAGTATATTTTTTGTGTTTTCTGTCTACCAGTTGGTCCGTATTTTAAAGGTGGTTTAACTCCAGTAAATTTTGTAATATTTGATGAATTTGATAGAGCAGCACCTTTTGGAACAGGTGCATTGAAAGTTGGAGGAAACTATGCAGCAAGTTTGCTTCCACATAAATATGCAGTAGAAAAAGGTTTTGCAGATTGTATTTATCTTGACCCAAAAACTCATACTAAGATAGAAGAAGTTGGATCAGCTAACTATTTTGGAATTACTAAGGATGATAAGTTTGTAACACCAAAGTCTCCGTCTATTCTTCCTAGTATAACAAAAAAATCTTTATTGCATATAGCAAAAGAGAATTTAGGAATGGAAGTTGAAGAAAGAGATGTTTTAATAGATAATTTAGATGAATTCAAAGAAGCTGGTGCTTGTGGAACAGCGGCTGTTATAACTCCTATAGGTGGAATTCAATACAGAGGAAACCTTCATGTATTTTATAGTGAGAAAGAAGTAGGTCCTGTTACTAAAAAGCTTTATAATACTCTTTATGGAATTCAATTTGGAGATGTTGAAGCACCAGAAGGATGGATTTTTGAAGTAGAATAGATTATAGAAATTCTGAAAACTCAAAATTGAGTTTTCAGAATTTGTATTTAAAAAGTAATTTTTCATTGACTTTTGGTAACATATAATGTAAAATATATTATTGCAAACCCAATGAGAAGTAGGTGAAGATATGGCTAAGAAGGATAGTAACACTAAAACATTAGCACAAAATAAAAAAGCTAGGCATGATTACTTTATAGAAGAAACCTATGAAACGGGTATCGTACTTGTTGGTACTGAAGTAAAGTCTATAAGAGCAGGAAAAGCAAACTTAAAGGAAAGCTATGCCCAAGTGAAAAATGGCGAAATTTTCATTTGTGGTATGCATGTTAGCCCTTATGAGCAAGGTAATATATTCAATAAAGACCCTTTAAGAGATAGGAAACTACTTCTTCATAAAAAGGAAATTGATACATTAGCGGGCTATACTTCTAGAGAAGGTTTTACATTAGTTCCTTTATCACTTTATTTGAAAAAAGGAAAAGTAAAAGTTGCGCTTGGTGTTGCAAAAGGTAAGAAAAACTATGATAAACGTCAATCTATTGCTGCTAGAGATGCTAAAAGAAATATTGACAGAGAAATGAAAAATAGGATGCGCTAACATTAACTTACAGTAGACAAAACTAATTAAGTATAGTAAACTAGTTTTGCGGTAGAAAAATTTAGATAAATGTTATTTATATTTATAAACAATTTAATAACGATTCCGTTAATAAAACTCTACACCTTATATGGGGGCGTATTTGGCTTTCGACGGGGGTAAGTGGAGCTTTGGAAGCGAGCTGAGGGACCTGGGCCCTCATTAATAAACTAGGACTTTTTATAAACGGAAACGATAATTTAGCGTTAGCGGCTTAATATAGCTGCTCGTCCTACCCGGGAGGCCCACGGCTTGGGATTAGGGCGTCATGAAGTGGGGAACCGAGCCTAAGAAAGCTTTGACTTAGGAACGGAATTCATGAAGCTACTAAAGTCAGAATCTTGTCAGTAGGAGTCTGATGGAGGGAATGTTAATGTACTGACTGCGCTCGGAGATGCCAGGGTGGCACTACTTTCGGACAGGGGTTCGACTCCCCTCGCCTCCACCATATAAGAGGCTGCTTCAAAATGATTAATTAATCATTTTGAAGCAGCCTCTTCATACTGTAGACAATTATGTCTTGGCGCTTTTCTAATCATATATCAGCTCAAATTTTTTGGTAATCAACGAACAGAAACACAAGAAATTTTCTTAACTTGTTGTCCAATTAGAAATAGTTCAGAAACAAATCTGATAATTCTTCGGGAGTCTCTTTCATACCATAGAGAAGCTAAAATCAACACTTTCAAAAGCAGATGACTCAATTCAACTGAATATTCCATCAATTATTGATATGGTAAGTCATGAAAAGCAAAAACAAAGCCGACTAACGAAGATTCCAAACCTAATTTGCGAATTAGTTGGGGGAGTTATGGAAAAAGCTACTATCTAAAGAAAGCAATTTTGAATTGCTTTCTTCTTTTAAATCAAAGTAACGAGCTATAATATAGGAATAAACATAACTTAGATTAGGTGAATCCTATAATAAATAAAAGTATTGGTGAATTTCTCCTAGTGCTATTCGTCTCCACTATTGAAAACCACGACTTGATTTCGTGTTTTTTTATTCATATATTATTAGGATAAATTGAGGGAACTATATAATAAGTAGAAATATTACAAAAATCAATATTTATTCTTGTATATTTCCAAGCATATTCTGTTATACATCACACTTAACGAATAATCTGAATAAAGTATAGTGTGGTGTAATATAGGAGGTGTCACTATGACGTGTAAACATAATACCGAAGAACTAAATGTCAGGAGAAAAAATGCTACCGTTAAAACAAAGTCAATAAATGAAGAAGCATATAGTAATATTGATTGGAAAAGATTGAAAATTGAAGAGGAATTATCAAAAAAGAATGTAATTGATGATGTACCATTGCCTGTAATACGGAGAGAGGGCTCTTTGGTACCTGTGTGGGATTTAAAAAAGTATGCTTTTATATTAAAGAATAAAACTCCTAATACAGTCAATCCAAAGCTTTGGGAACAAGGGAAGTTAAACTTAAATTCAGGTATATTTAAAGTTACAGATAAAATATATCAGGTTAGAGGTTTTGATCTTGCAAATATGAGTTTTATTAGAGGAGATATGGGCTGGATTATAATTGATTGTTTAACTTCACAAGAAACAGCAGAAGCTGCAATAAAGTTAGTTAATGAACATTTTGGAAAAATACCTATCAGTGCGGTATTGTTTTCACATTCCCATGTAGATCATTATGGTGGAATATTAGGAGTTTTAGCTAGTAGTACGGAAAATAATATTAAGATATATGCACCTAAAGGATTTACTAATGCAGTTATAGAAGAAAATGTAAATGCGGGAGTTGCAATGACTCGTCGTGGTTTGTATATGTACGGTGAAATATTGCCACGTGATGAAAAAGGTCAAATAGATTGTGGAATAGGAAAGTACGTTTCTTCAGGGACGGTAACCTTCATGAATAATGTTCACGAAATTCATCAAAGTGCAAATCAGAAGTATGTAGAAAAAGTAATTGATGGAGTAACAATGCAGTTTCTATTGACTGAAGATACAGAAGCACCGGCAGAAATGGATATATATATTCCTAGTGAAAAGTCTTTGTGTATTGCTGAAAACTGTAGTGCAACACTTCACAATATATATACTTTAAGAGGTGCAGAAGTTAGAGATCCAGTTGCTTGGGCTAAAGATATTCAAAAAGCAATAGATTTATGGGGAAGTGATTTAACATCAATATTTGAAGTTCACAATTGGCCTAGATTTGGTAACGAGTATTGCATATACTACATGGAGAAGCAAAGAGATTTATATCAATATATAAACGATCAAACTTTAAGATTGATAAATAAAGGATATACAGTAGATGAGGTTGGGAGAATGGTTAAATTCCCTAAGAGTTTAAGTGAAGAGTGGTATGATAGTTCATTTTATGGAACTGTAAGTCATAACTCAAAAGCTGTTTATCAAAAATATATAGGGTGGTATAATGGAAATCCAGTAGATTTAAATAAATTACTTCCAGAAGAATCGGCAAAAAAATATGTAGAATACATGGGAGGAGAGAATTCTGTTTTAGAAAAAGCAAAGAACTCCTTTAAAAGGGGAGAATATCAATGGGTAGCAGAAGTTACTAAACAAGTTATATACGCAAATCCAAATAATAAAGATGCAAAGCTACTTTGTGCGGATGCTTTAGAGCAATTAGGATATATAGCAGAATCAGGTCCATGGAGAAATGAATATTTAATTGGAGCTCAAGAACTACGTTATGGTATCATTCCAATTAAGCGTTCAGTAATTACTTTTGATGTTTTAAATGCAATACCACTAGAAAATGTATTGTATTTGTTTAGTATAAGAGTGGATGGATTGAAAGCTGGAGATTTTGATTATAAAATTAATTTCGTAATTCCAGATAGAAAAGAAGTAGCCTCAACTGAAATTAAACGAGGAATATTTAGATATTTAAATAATAAGCTTGCGGAAGATGCAGCTGTAACAGTTACAATGTCTGAAGAAACATTATATGAGCTTGCAACAACCAATGATAGGGCAGATAGCTCAGCAATAATAGTAGAAGGAGATATATGTAAGTGGCAGTTGTTTTTATGGGTGCAAGATAAAATAGACTTAAATTTTAATATAATGACACCTGTATCAAAGAAATAAAACACTTGATAAAAAATTTAAAACGCAGTTTTAACGAAATAGAGAACCATATCATAAATAAAAGTATTAGTAGTGGATTTGAGATAACGGGATCGTATCTACCAACGAAATTAGGATCGTTCAGATTATCTGAACGATTTTTTATTGTATAAATAAACTAAAAGATAGTCCATTAATCTATTATTACAGTTTTAATAGGAAACTTACATTATTATAATTCTGTAATAAAATAGTTTAAAAATAAAAAACGATTAATAAAAGTTTGTATGACAGTGGGACTAAACAAAAATTATAACTTTATTAGAAAAATTTACTGAAAAAATTGTCTTAAAGTGTTATAATGGAGTAGAGTTGATATTGAAGGAGAGATTTTTTTATGCGTAAAAGGTTTATAACAATAGTTTTATCTGGTTTTATTATATTTTCAACATGCACAAAGACAGTTGTTTTCGCAGATACTTTGCAATCAAAATTAAAAAAACAACAGAATGAACTAAAACAATCTCAAAGCAACTTAAATAAAGCAAAAAAAATCGTAGAAGAAATAGATTCTAAAATTGAAGAATTTGATTATCAAATTGAAAATACTATGTTAGAAATAGAAGAGTTAAATGGTAAGATTGCAGATACAGAAAAAAAAATACAAGATTCAATTGAACAAATAAGACAAGCAGAAGCAGATATGGAAGCAGAAAAAGATTTATATAATAATAGAATGTCTGCTATGTATATGGGTGGAAAAACAAGTGAAGTAAAACTACTATTAGGTTCTGATACACTTAGTGATTTATTTTCTAGAATACAAACAATGAAAACAATATCTGAGGTTGACGCAGAAATAATTGCGAGTTTGAAAGCAAAGAGAACTGAGATTGAAAATACTAAGAAATTAATGGAAGAAAAAAAGAGTGAATTATCTTTAATGATTTCTACTCAAAAAGAAAAGATGGACAAGCTCAAGAATGATAAGAAGGCTCAGCAAACTTTAATAGACGAAGCAAAAAAAGAATTAACTGCATATGCTAATGTTGTAGCTTCAGATAAAAGCCAAATTGCAAAAACTAAGAAACTTATAGAAGCAGCTAGAGCTAAAGTGCCAAAATATAACCCATCAAGAGGAGCTGCAAATGTATCTTCTAATGCTATTGTTGCTTATGCATCGAATTTTCTTGGTAGACCATATAGATGGGGAGCTACAGGACCAAACTCATTCGATTGTTCAGGGTTTACAAAGTATGTTATGGCACACTTTGGTATTAAGATACCAAGAACTTCAAGATCTCAAGCTAAGGCGGGTACTCGTGTTTCAAGATCTAATTTACGACCAGGGGATTTAGTGTTTTTCGCAAAGCCAGGAAGAGCAGTACATCATGTTGGAATTTATGTTGGTAATAATTCATATATACATGCTCCGCGTACAGGTGATGTAATAAAAATATCAACACTTTCTAGTAGATCAGATTATTATACAGCAAGAAGATTTACTAAATAAATCGATATAATATTATCTTATGTAGTAAAAACTATTACCATATTAAGAGAAATCTTAGTATGGTTTTTATTTATGGTATTATGTATAAGGATAAAACAATTTGTATTTAAATAATAGGAGGGGCTATAAAATGATTTTGTCAGGAAAAGAAATAAAGAATAGATTAGGGAAAGATATATATATTGAACCTTTTAAAGAGAGTCAACTTAATCCAAACAGCTATAACCTAACATTATATAACGAACTGCTTGTATATGAAGACTCTATTTTAGATATGAAAAAAGAGAATAAAGCAAAAAGTATCATTATACCACCGGAGGGATTGTTGTTAGAACCTGGTAAATTGTATCTTGGAAGAACTGTAGAATATACTAGAGCTGATGCTCATGTACCTATGCTTGAAGGAAGATCTTCAATCGGTCGATTAGGATTATTTATCCATGTAACTGCTGGATTTGGAGATGTAGGTTTTAGTGGCTTTTGGACACTAGAAATATTCTGTGTGCAACCTATACGTATTTATCCTAATGTTGAAATCTGTCAAATATATTATCATTCAATAGAAGGCGATTATGATAAGTATAGTAGTGGGAAATATCAGGATAATAAAGGAATACAGCCTAGTTTATTGTATAGAGATTTTGAGGAAAATAAATAATAATTATAAATTGCTGAGCAATTTATAATAGTTGTAAGTTGTAAGGTTTAAGTTGTAAGTTAAGGATACCTTTCGCAAGCGAAAGCTTTTAATTAAATAAAAGATAAATGATTCCTTTTGCATAGCAAAAGGAATCATTTATGTTAGGGATGATAACAAAGGCTTAGTTAAAGATTTTCTGCAAGAAAATTATCATTAACTTACCACTTACAACTTACAACTAAATTCCTTGTATTTTATTCCTATCGTAAATTAACTTTAGAATAAAAGTATTAATTCTTACGTTTCTAAACCTTGATTTTTTGCCACTTTCCTCTTTTAAAAATGATAAAAAATACTATTCCTCTAATGGTAAGATCAAGTGCCATAGCTGCCCATGCGCCGGCTAAACCTAAGTTCATTGTAAAAGCTAAGTAATATCCTAAACCTACTCGTATACCCCAGGCTGTCATTGTTGTAATTACTAGTACAATTTTTGTGTCTCCAGCACCTCTAAGAGCACCAGCAAAAACCATGGTTGCAGCTAGAAATGGTTGTGAAAGAGCAACTAGTTGTAGACAAATAACTGCGTTATTTATTATTTCTGAGTCTCTAGTGAAAATTATAATAAAGATTTTTGGGAATAAGAAAAATAATACTCCAAATGCAGTCATAACGATACAAGCCATATATGCGGCGGTATAGCCACCTTTCTTAGCTTTATCAGGGTCATCTTCTCCTAGAGATTGTCCTACTAAAGTAGTTGCTGCAAGAGCAAAACCCCATCCAGGCATAAATGATAATGATTCTGCTGTTAACGCAATTTTATGAGCGGCTACCATTACAGTTCCTAGAGAAGCCACCATTCTGAAAAAAACAAGTTGTGCAAAACGAAATATTAGTTGTTCTCCTGCAGCAGGCATTCCTACTTTCAATATTCTTTTTAGAATTGAAAAATCTATTTTAAAATCCTTAAAAAGTGTAATTTTGTAATTATTATTTTTACTAAAAAGTACTTTCAAAATTAAAATCAAAGCGATTATTCTACCAAGAGTAGTGGCAATGGCAGCACCGGTTACGCCTAAATTTGCACCAGGTAAAAATATAGACATTTCTTTATTTAATAAAGGAATATTGAAAGAAATAGTCCTGTTATTAAATATTAATATAAAATTGCAAATAACATTAATAATATTGGACAATCCATTTACAATCATAGGAGTTTTTGTATCTCCTGCCCCTCTTAAGGCTCCAGACATTATCATAGTAATTATAAGAGCGGGTAAACCTAACAATATTATTCTTAAATAAGTTATTGCAAAAGGGATTACATCTTTTTCTGCACCCATCCAAACAACTATATTTTTTGAAAGAAATAATGCTCCAATTGTAAATATAATTGAAAAGAATATGCTTAAGTACAAAGACTGAGTTATTGCATATTTAACGTTTTTATGTTCTTTAGCCCCTACAAATCTAGCAACTAAAGCTGTAGTACCAACACTTATAGCAGCAAAAAATGCCAGCATAACCATAATAGGATTATCAGATAAGCTAACTGCCGCAATAGCGTATCCACCCAAACTGCCAACCATTGCAGTGTCTGCTACACCCATAAATGTTTGAAGAAGCATTTCGGTTATAGCGGGTAGTGCTAATTTAACAGTAATTTTCTGTATACTTTCGTTATTATTAATATCTTTTTTATTCATAAAAAATCCCCATCCTAAAGTTTATAAATCTTAAGCTTTATTATAACATGTTGAAATATTTCAACAAGTATAGAAATATGCTTTATAATAATAAATATTATAAGACAATATTTATAATAGCTTAACTCTATAGTATAATAGATAATATTATTAAAAAATCTAAAATAAGAGAGGTGATCTTTTGAATAATGTACTTTTTGCATTTGGATTAACTTTATTTGCAGGATTATCTACGGGTATTGGAAGCGCGCTAGCTTTTTTTGCCAAAAAGACTAATACAAAGTTTTTATCTGGAGCATTAGGCTTTTCAGCTGGAGTTATGATATATGTATCAATGGTGGAGATTTTTGTGAAAGCAAGAGATTCATTAGAATTAGCACTGGGTAGTACCAAAGGGTATTGGATTACTACTATATCTTTCTTTGCAGGCATTGCTATTATTGCATTAATAGACAAACTAGTTCCCTCTTTTGAAAATCCTCATGAACCAAGGAGTATTGAAGATATTAAAGATTCTGATGGAGTAGAAAAGAAAAGCGAGCTTCTTAGAATGGGTATGTTTTCAGCATTAGCAATTGCAATACATAACTTTCCAGAAGGCCTTGCGACCTTTACTGGAGCTTTACAGGATCCTACACTTGGAATTAGTATTGCTGTAGCAATTGCTATACATAATATTCCTGAAGGAATTGCTGTATCTGTCCCACTGTATTATGCTACTGGAGATAAAAAGAAATCCTTTTTTTTATCAGTACTATCCGGTTTATCTGAGCCAGTTGGTGCATTGATTGGTTATACACTACTATATAAATATTTTAATGATGTAGTTTTTGGTGTTTTATTTGCAGTTGTAGCTGGAATTATGGTATTCATTTCGATTGATGAACTTTTGCCTACTGCAGAGAAATATGGTGAACATCATATTGCCATATACGGCTTAGTCTCCGGAATGGCAGTGATGGCCTTAAGTTTGTTGTTGTTTGCATAGTAAATATAAAAAGGAGAATAGTTATGAGAATGAGAAGAGTTATATATATATTGTTTAGCATACTGATAGTAATGTTTATA
This sequence comes from Clostridium sediminicola, assembly GCF_050402865.1. NCBI lineage: Bacteria > Bacillati > Bacillota > Clostridia > Eubacteriales > Clostridiaceae > Clostridium > Clostridium sediminicola. The sequence goes on along the minus strand of NZ_BAABMF010000005.1, from coordinate 227,953 downwards.
GTTAGTGGTTGTGCAGAAAACAAATTAAATGATGAAGTAGATATTAACTATCAGCCGGAGGAAGGACTACCTATTATAACTATTACATTACAAGATGATTCACAAATACTATTAGAACTTTATCCTGAAGTAGCAGAGAATACAGTGAATAATTTTATTTCATTAATAGATAAAAAGTTTTATGATGGCCTTATTTTTCATAGAGTTATTGAAGGATTTATGATTCAAGGTGGAGACCCAGAAGGTACAGGAATGGGTGGGCCAGGGTATTCAATTGATGGAGAATTTGATTCCAATGGTTTTAAAAATACGCTTAAGCATACTCCAGGAGTAATTTCTATGGCAAGAGTTCAAGATCCAAATTCTGCAGGTTCTCAGTTTTTTATTATGCATAAAGAGTACCCATCATTAGATGGAAAATATGCAGCTTTTGGAAAAGTATTTAGAGGATTAGATGTTATAGATAAAATTGTAACGGTTGAAACAAATTCTAAAGATAAACCATTAAAAGATGTAATTATGAAAACTGTAACTGTTGATTTGAATGGTTATGAATCAAAAGAACCTGAGGTTAATAACTAAACTATATATACCTTAGGGCTATTTACTTATTTAAATAATAGGATATTAAATAAATTTAAATAAAATCTTGATAATTATGAGAAGAATAATTATAATGTATATAAAGTTATAAAGAATTAGAATCATTTTTTGATTCATTATAGGTGAGGGTTTATATGAAAAATACTAAATTAGATTTATGGAAAATAAAATTTCATCATCATATTACCTAAGCGGTTGTGCCTAAAATTCTTATGGGTGCAGGCGCTATTTGTGCATGCATCAATGGGAAGGATTTATTCTAGAGAATCTATTGTCCTGTCGATGTGTGATATTGGCAGGACTTTTGTTTGCACTAATTTAGATAATTTAAAAATAATTTATAACAACGAATAGGAGGAAAAAGCATGAAAATTAATACTAATCCTGTGAGAGGAACAAGAGATTTTGGGCCTCAGGATATGGAGCTAAGAGATTATGTAACGGATGTAATTATGAAGGTATACAGAAGACATGGTTTTACACGAATACAAACACCAATATTGGAAAATATTGATTTGCTATTAGGTAGTGAAGGTGGAGAAAATTTAAAATTAATTTATAAAATATTAAAAAGAGGTAATAAACTTAATTTAACTAATGATAATTTAAAGGAAATGGACTTAGTTGATATGGGGTTACGTTATGATCTAACATTACCTTTGAGTAGATACTATGCCAATAATTTTAGTAAGTTACCTACTACTTTTAAAGGAATGCAAATAGGTGAAGTGTTTAGAGCTGAAAGACCACAAAAAGGAAGATATCGTTCGTTTTATCAATGTGATATTGATATAATTGGTGAAGAAAGTGAAGTTGCAGAGATAGAACTTATTTTAACAACTTCAGAGGCATTATTAGCTTTAGATTTTAATGATTTTATAATTCGTATAAATGATAGAAGAATTCTTTCAGGATTAATAAAATATGCAGGATTTACAGATAATGATGTTAATAGTGTATGTATAACTTTCGACAAACTTGATAAAATTGGACTAGAAGGAGTAGAAAAGGAACTTAATAGCAAAGAATATAGTCCTGAAATAGTTGGGAATTTTATAAGCATAGTTGAAGATATTACAAAAGGAATTGAAATTAAAGACATGCAAAAGTTTGGAATAGAAGCAGATGTTTTAAATCCTTTAGAAAATTTAATAACTATTGTACAAAAACAGTCAAAAGGAAAGTATAAAATCAAATTTGATCCTACTATAGTTAGAGGTATGGGATATTATACAGGATTAATATATGAAGTAGAGTGTGAGGGTTTAGGAGTTTCTATTGCAGGTGGCGGACGTTATGATAAAATGATTGGACGTTTTATGAAAAATGATGTTCCAGCAGTAGGATTTTCTATTGGCTTTGAAAGAATTCTTGCTATAATGCAGGATAGAAATTTCAAAATACCTAACAATTTTTCAAAAATAGCATTTTTATTTGATAAGAAAAAAGATAAGTTAATTGATGTTATTGAAAAATCTGATGATTTGAGAGTAGAAGAAAATACTGTAGCTTTAATTCCAAAAGGAAAGAAATTAGGTAAGCAATTAGATAACTTAAAGGCACAAGGATATGATAGCTTTTGTTTATATGGAGAAACGAATGAAATAAAAAAACTTGATTAGAAATATAATATTAAACCAGCATTCAGTAATGGATGCTGGTTTAATTTATATCATTAATTTTAGGGAGATAGGTTTTAACTATAATTAAATTATAATAAAGTTTTGTGTCAATTATGTTTCAGCAATGTTAAATTCAAAAATTAATTTAATTTGTTAAAGTATTATTCTTAAATAACATTTGATATAGTATAATAACAATAAATCCAATCTAAAATATTAGGAGAAAATTTTAATGATTAAGTCAAGTATTAATAATCAATGTAAAATATTTTTAGAACAGTATAAAGAAATGTGGTGGGAAACTGATAAAAATTTTCATGAACTAGGGTTAAAAACAGGTTATTGGTATAAGAAAAAAAAAGAGAGAGAAACAGAAAAATTTATAAAAACATTTATTGAATATATTGAAAAATTTCCTGCGGGCCCAAAAGAGAAAATTATCTGGAAGGAAAAAGTTAATACATTAATTACTAATTTTGTTAATTCATCAAATATAATTGATAAGAAGCATAAGGATATTTTATTTAGCAAGGAGTTAATGAAGAGTACTGAGGAGTTTGTTAATGAAGCTAGATCCTTCAATGATTCAATGGCTATGGAGGATATTGGACAGGCTATGAGGAATGTATGGATTATGAATATAATTCAATTATTGTTAAATAAAAAAGTAGAGTTTACTCCAGCAATGTTTGGGTATAGTATGTTATACCCGTATACTGATAATTATTTAGATGATAATAATATTTCTATGGAGTGTAAGAAAAACTTTAATAGTAGATTTGAAGTTAGATTAAAAGGGGAAAAAATTTCACCTGAAAATGAATATGAGATAGATATTTTTAATTTAGTCAGTAGAATTGAAAGCCAGTATGAGCGAAAAGAGTACTCAGAAGTCTTTCAAAGCTTATTGTTAATACATAATGCTCAAAGGAAGAGTATAATACAACAAGATAAAAAATCTGTACCATATGAAAAAGATATTTTGGGTATAAGCTTTGAAAAAGGAGGAAGTTCAGTTTTAGCAGATGGCTATTTAGTCAATGGTAATCTCAGTAAGAAAAATGCGTTTTTTTTCTTTGGATATGGAATCCTACTACAAATTTGTGATGATTTACAGGATGCTAAAGAAGATTATGACAATAATCATATGACGATAATATCTCAAATTGCTACAAAATATCCACTTGATAGCATAACAAATAGCTTGATAAATTTTACATTAAAATTGACTGATGACATGAAAGAGTTTAGTGGAGATAATATTGATGTTTTAAAAGATATAATACGAAAGAATTGTATACTGTTAATATATTTTGCAATAGCTAAAAACAAGAAATTTTATAGTGGATGTTATTATAATGAGATAAAAAATTATTTTCCGTATACACCAAGATTTATGAATGGATTTTATAAAAGATTGAAAAAAAAATATAGCAGATTAAAAGATTGTTATAATGGAATAAAGGTAGAAGAAATACTTATGTATGCTTTCCAGAATGAGGAAAATTAAAAGTTATGATATAATTTACATACTATAATATTTAGGAATTGTAGGAGGAAAATATGGAATTAAGACTATTTACTTTTATAGATGAAGTTACAGATTTGTTGGAAAATATGAAGAATCAATTAGAAATTGCAGTAACAGATTTAGAACTATACTTTCATGAAATTTTGCTAGCTAGTGAAACTGATTATTCAAATATTAATTCAAGATTAAAATCTACAGAAAGTTTGAAAGAAAAGATTTTAAGAAATACATATTACAAGAAGTATGATTCAGCAGAGGAGCTTTTGTCAAATTTATCGGACTTAATAGGTATAAGAATTGAATGTAGATTTATTGAAGATGAAGAAAATGTATATAAAGCATTAAAGAAGTTTTTTAATAAAGTTGATGAAGAAGGATATTATTATAATGAAGTAGACAAAAGCATAAGGTTAGAATTGACTACGTTACAACCCCAACATCAAAAAAATGGGTTTAAAATTTTTAGAATAGATGGATATTATGAATATCACAATAAAAAAATTAATTTTGAAGTTCAAATAAAATCTCTTGTCAATATTTTTTGGGGAGAAATAGAACATAAAGTAGTTTATAAAAACAACAATTATGTAGGTAATGATGATTTTATGAAGAATATTCTAGGATCAATAAAGAAAAACTTATCAATGATAGATAATCAATTATTAATGATAGATAACCAATTTAAAAAAATGAATGCAATAAGTCCTGCGGTTAGAAAAGCCCAGTTAGAAACTGTACTTTCTAAAATGATATATGATATATTTTCAACAAGAATGAAGGGTAATATAGGATTTATTGTTGATTTTAGAAATTCTTGTGACACAATAATGAAATATATATTCAGATCTAATAAAGCGGAAAACTTGGATGACTATAATAAGACATTAATAACAACGTTAACAAGATTAAATGAAATCTCTAAGAATAGTATTGACTTTGATAGTGAACTAAAGTTTGAGAGAGATATTATACTAAAAGATGATTTTTCTATTACATTAGGTAAAGAAATTTTAAATTCTATTAATATTGATTTTGAATGGAATTTGTTTTTTAGAATACTATTTGAAATAGAATTAGGAAATAATGCTGAAGATTTTGAAACATTTATAGACTACTTGAAAAATCGATTCTATGAGAATCATAATTTGTGGCATTTGACAAAAATATTTAGTATAGAAGAGGCAGAGACAATACTTGATGAACTAATGTTGCAAATAGCAAAAAACTTCAAATACATTGACTCGGTGAAATTTATTTATGACAATATTGTTGAAGAAATAAATAAAATGTTTGATACAGTGATAAATATAATATGCAAAAATATTTCATCTTATGACCAATGGATTGAGGAAAAAGATATATATTTCGAGTTTTTTAAACTTAAAACACTATCAATATTTAGTTACAAAATTAGTAGAGAAATTGTAGAGAATTTTATTGAAGAAGTTACTTACAAAAAGTCTAATTCAATCAGTGACATAACAATTAAACAATATGCAAAAGAATTAGAAAGAATAATTAGAATAAATCCAGCTGATATAATTGAATTATAAAAACTAGTTTAGAAAATTGTGAAAATTTACAAAATTGCCAAAATAGCATTTACATTAATCTAATTTAAAGTTATCATAATAATTATATAGTTATATTGGAATAATATTATTAGTAGATTTAGCTGGAGGGGATTAATATGATGAAAAATGGTATTAAAAAAATTGCTCTATTAACTGGTGGAGGAGATTGTCCAGGGCTTAATGCAGTTATAAGAGGCGCCACAAGAACAGCTATTTTGAAATATGGTCTTGATGTTATAGGATATAAATTTGGATATAGAGGTTTATATAATAATGACTTTATGCCGTTAACTTTAAAAACCGTTTCAGGTATTCAGCATCAAGGTGGTACTATGTTGTTTAGTTCAAATAAAGATAATCTTTTTGATTATTCAGTAGAAGAGGATGGAAAAATAGTAAGAAAAGATGTATCTGATGTAGCTATAGAAAATCTAAGAAAAGAAAACGTTGATGCATTAGTGGTAATTGGTGGTGACGGTACGTTAACTAGTGCAAGAGATTTTGGGAGAAAAGGTGTAAAAGTGATTGGAGTACCTAAAACTATTGATAATGATCTTGCGTCTACTGATGTTACTTTTGGTTTTAATTCAGCAATTAATGTAGCAACTGATGCATTAGATAGATTGCATACAACAGCAGCTTCACATCATAGAATAATGATTCTTGAAGTTATGGGAAGAAATGCAGGTTGGATTGCTTTAGAATCTGGAATTGCTGGTTCAGCAGATGTTATTTTGCTTCCAGAAATACCATATAATATCGATAAAGTAGTGGAAAAAATAAAAGATAGAGAAGATAGAGGTAAGTTGTTTAGCATTATTGTTGTTGCTGAAGGTGCTAAACCTAAAGGTGGAGATGTGGTAGTTCACAAAATCGTCGCAGATAGTCCTGATCCAATTAGATTGGGTGGAATAGGCAACAAGCTTGCCTATGATTTAGAACAAATCATAAAGAACCATGAAATTAGATGTACAGTTCTAGGACATATTCAAAGAGGTGGAATGGCATCAACTTTTGATAGAATCTTGTCAACTAGATATGGAGTAGAAGCTGTAGAATTACTAAATAAAAGTAAATTCGGAAATATGGTTTGTTTAAGAGGAAGAAACATGAGTTATGAGCATCTTGAAAATGTTATAGGTGCAATAAAACTTGTCAATCCTAAAGGTGAAGTTGTTGAAGCTGCTAAGAGTATAGGAATATCATTTGGAGATTAGTAAAATATTTTGAACTTAAGATTTATTATGGATGATTAAAGAGCCATGAAAGTTTATTTATAACTTTCATGGCATATTTTTATTATATAGGAATTCTGAAAGCTAAAAAGGAAATAATTAATTAGAAAAAAATATTGCTAAATCAATAGTTGTGAAAACGTTTATTTTACAATGTTTGAGCAATAAATTTATAAATACACTTGGTAGTGAAAATTTATAAAAAATTTATAGAATTATTGTTATGAAGTAAGCATAATATCTTATTGTTAATGAAAAACCCCTATGCTAAAATCTATATAAATATAAATTTTGGGGCACAAAATTTAAAATAAAAGGGGGCTTTTCTATGAAGATGAACAAATCAACAAAGGAATCAAATGGTAAAAAAACACTTGTTGAGAAAAAAGTTTTAAGTGATTCAGATAGAAATTACTATGAATATATCAGAAATTTTAAAAATAATAAAGAAGAGCTTAATGAATGTGGTAATGATTATAGCGCTGCATTTATGATGTTATAATTTTAATATTGAATTTTAGTATGGTTATCAAATAACTCAATTTTAGACATTTGATGACCATATTTTTTATTTTTTGATATTTTCTTAGTAAAATCTGATTGTTAAATTTTATGTTAGCTTGTATAATAGATTTGTAGAAGTAAATTAATAGAAATTTTTATAGTATTAAATAAAATATTTACAAAGGGTATATAACATATTATTATAATATTAATATGTATAAAGGAGATTAGATACTATGATTGCTGAATATGAAAGTATTATCAAAAAAATTGACGGAATTATTAATGTTAAAATTATACAAGAAAATGACGATATAAAAGAAGTACACATTTTAGCAAATAGGATGAGATCTCCAAAACAGATTGTAAGAGATATTGAGTCTTGTCTGATAGCTGCATACGATTACAGAATAGATAGAAAAACATTAAGTATAGCTCAGATTCAAACGGATGATACTTTAAAGATAAAAAGAATAAAATTAGATGCAATATCAATAAAAACTGAAGAAAATGTTGCAGAATGCACTGTTAACCTTTCTTATGAAGGCAATATATACGGAGTGACTGAATTAGGTGTAAAAACTTTAAGTAATAGATATAAATTAATCGCTCGTTCTACAATAAAAGCTGTGGAAAAAATTACTGGACATGTTATGATGTTTGATATTCAAGATGTAGAGGTTAATAATAATAGAAATGTGGTTTATGCAAATGTATTTGTAAATATGTTCTACAAAGGCAATGAAGAATTACTAATAGGAGCCTCAATAGATAAAAATGATATAAACGTAGCAATATGTAAAGCAACTTTAGATGCAATTAATAGAAAAATTGAAAAGAGCAGTTCTTTGTAATGCATTAAGGACCGATTACAAAAATTAAATTAATTAAATTATTTTTTTATTCCTTTTCTTAGCGGAGCTAACTATGGCAAGTTATAGCGGAGCCTTGTTAATCCAATATGAGGGAGGAATGTAAAGTGAAAATAAGAAAATACTTACCTGCTATAATGGCATTATTAGCATTGGCAATAGCTGGTGGTTCTGAAGCTACTTGGATGTGGTAAATAATTAAATAAATGTAATCGGTCTTTAAATAGAGGAGGAAGCTATGAAAAGGTTGCCTTTAAAAATCAAGGTTTTTTTACTCATAACTTATTTAACTACTAGTTTGTTTTTTTATTTGTTTTTGAAAACAGGATATTTGGAAATTAGACTAATAGACTTTAAAAAAATAATTTTTTTCTCAATATTGGTAATGTTGACTGAATCGTTAACGGTTGTATACAAAAAAATGTCATTTAGCACTTCTTTTGCTATAACATTATCTTCATATATTTTATTTGGAGCTTTCAATGCAATTATTATAAAGATTATTGGATTTACATTTAGAGTTGCTAAAGGAGAAAAAAAGAAATATTCACATATACTTAACACACCTTTTTATGGTACATTATCAAATTATTGTTTTTTGATACTACCATTATTAGTTGGAAATTATTTCTACATAACTTTAGGTGGAAGCTTTGGAGGAGTATTTTTATTAAAAAATATAGTTTATATTATGTTTTTTAGTCTAATATTGTTTCTTACAAACACTTTACTAATATCGATTCTATCATCTTTAATGAGTGGTAAAAATTTCGTATATTGGTTTTTTAATAATGCAAGAATTATGATCTTAAATATTGTTGCAATGATACCTTTCGCTTTAATTATTGTGGTGGTATTTAATGAGTATAACTATATTGGTGTTATGTTGATGTTTTTTCCAACAGTTTTGGCAAGATATACATATTCATTATTCTTAGAAACAAAAGAGCAATATATTCAGTTAGTTAATGCGTTAACTCGGTCTTTAGAAGCTAGGGATCAATATACAGAAGGCCATTCACAAAGAGTTGCTGATATTGTTACGATGATAGCAAAAGAATTAAAATATACTGAATGGAAAATTGAAGAACTTAGAGTAGCATCTTTGTTACATGATGTGGGTAAAATTGGTGTTTCTGATAATATATTATTAAAACCAGGAAAACTCGAGGATGATGAATTTGCAATAATAAAAGCTCATCCTGAAATAGGTTATACAATCTTAAAAGATGTAAAAAACTTAAGCAAAATAACAACTATTGTAAGATATCACCATGAAAGATATGATGGTAAAGGATATCCAGTAGGTAAATCGCATGATCAATTAGAACTTGATGTTTTTATAGTTCAGTTAGCTGATGCTATTGATGCTATGGCAACAGATAGACCATATAGAAAGGCTTTACCTGAAGAACGTATAATAGAAGAAATAAAAAATAATTCTGGTACACAATTTCACCCAATGGTTGTAAAAGCTTACTTAAGTGCTATTAATAAAAAAATAAATAAAAAAGTTTTATGATGAATCTCTATAGTATGAGGTGGCAAAATGTTTGTAATGGCTATAGTTTTGGCTATAATAATTGGATTATTATTAAAAGGTAGTTTGAAAAATTTAGAAAACTTAAAATTAAATAAAATTAGTTTTATATTTATTGCGTTTATAATTGAATTTTTTATAATTATTTTAACTAAAAATGGAGTAGTAGAAAAAGGAACTTTAACTTTAGTTGTTGATTTTATAATGTATATATTAATATTTTCTTTTATATATTTTAATAGAAAAGATAAATTTATTGTTGTAATGGGGTTTGGTTTTTTATTAAATGCAATACCGATATTTGCTAATGGAGGAGCTATGCCAATTAGTGCAGAAGCTTTGAAAAGTGCGGGGTTGAATGTTGAAACGACTCAAACTGGATTATATAAATTAATAGACTCAAGTACTAAATTTGCTTATTTAGGAGATATAATTCCTTCAACATTTTTAAGAAGAACCGTTATGAGTATAGGAGATATTATATCTGCTTTAGCAATGATGATAGTAGTAATATTAAATATGAAAAAAAACACAAATTAATAAAAAGACAAAATTTTTATATAAAAATAGAACAAAATTTTATGTTGACAGATTTAATGAAATGATTTATCATACTGAATAAGTTATATTTATTCAAAAGCATGTTTAAAATTTCATATAATATGCAATGACTAGAAGTAGTAAATAGTTAGATGTTTTACAGAGAAGGGAAAAAGCTGAGAACCCTGGATAATCGATTATTGAACTTGTCTATGAGCAATAGGAAAAGAAATCCTATCGGCTAAGCCGTTATTCAATTAAGAGAAATTTTGGATGGTACCGCGCGCAGACGCTCCAATGGAGTAGGGTCTGTTTTTTTATTGCACTTATTTATAAAATATGGGTTTAATAGAATTTATTTACTTTACGGAGTTCAAAACAAAGGGGGCATTCTTAATGAAAAGAGTAATTATTTTTGACACAACACTTAGAGATGGGGAGCAAACACCAGGTGTTAGTTTGAACAGAGAAGAAAAAATTGAAATAGCAAGGAAATTAGAGAAGTTAGGAGTAGATGTTATAGAAGCTGGTTTTCCTATAACATCAATAGGTGATTTTGAAGCAGTGTCAGCTATAGCGAAAGAAATTAAAAAGTGTTCAGTTGCAGCACTTGCAAGAGCTAATAAAAAAGATATTGATAGAGCATGGGAAGCTGTACAATATGCTGCTAAACCAAGAATACACACTTTTATTGCAACTTCTGATATACACATGAAGTATAAATTAAAAATGGATGAAGAAACAGTTATACAAAAAGCAAAAGAAATGGTGACTTATGCAAGAAGCCTTTGTGAAGATATAGAATTTTCTCCTGAAGACGGTAGTAGAACTAGACCTGAATTTTTGTACAGAGTTTTAGAAACTGTTATAGACGCAGGTGCAACTACTTTAAATATTCCAGATACAGTAGGGTATACAACGCCTGATGAGTTTGGAGCATTCATTAAAGGAATAAAAGAAAATGTAAAAAATATCGATAAAGCTAAAATTTCAGTTCATTGTCACAATGATTTAGGTTTAGCTGTGGCAAACTCTTTAGCAGCACTGCAGAATGGTGCAGATCAAATAGAGTGTACAATTAATGGATTAGGTGAAAGAGCTGGTAATGCCGCACTTGAAGAACTTGTTATGGCATTAAGAACTAGAAAAGACTTTTATCAATGTGAAACAGGAATTAAGACAGAAAATATTCATAGAATATCTACACTGGTCAGTCGTTCAACTGGAGTAATGATACAACAGAATAAAGCAATCGTAGGGGCAAATGCTTTTGCTCATGAATCAGGAATTCATCAACATGGAGTTTTAAATAATAGAACAACTTATGAAATTATGACTCCAGAATCAATTGGTTTGAAAGATAATGTAATGATCCTTGGAAAACATTCAGGAAGACATGCTTTTGAAGATAGAATCAATGAATTGGGTTATAATTTGGATAAAGAAAAATTAAATGAGGCATTTGTGAAATTCAAAGATCTTGCTGATAGAAAGAAACAAATCTTAGACGAAGATATAGAAGCGATTATACATGAAGAAGTTATAGAAACAAAAGCAAAATATACATTAGAAGAATTCCACATAAGTACAGGAAATAAAATAAGTGCCACATCTACTGTTAAAGTTGTTAGTGAAACAGAAACATATGAAGAAGCAGCTATTGGTGATGGACCAATTAATTCTATTTTCAAAGCAATTGAGAGATCACTTGGAGAAGAAATGGAATTATTAGATTTTTCTTTAAAAGCTATAACTGGTGGAAGAGATGCACTAGGTGATGTTAGAGTTATGGTTGGAAAAGATGGAGAAAAATATGTAGGTAGAGGCATGAGTACAAATATTATAGAAGCAAGTGCTAAAGCTTACTTAAATGCACTAAATAAATATATAGCGAGTAAAGAGAAAGAGATTTAATTTTAGGTGATAAATTGATTGTTATAAATAAATTAAAATATAAATTATTTTAATTTGTATTTGTTTTATAAGTGTTGATATCAATGTTTTACAGAACATTTATAAATTGTGAAGAAAAGAGTTTCGCAATTTTTAGTGACAAGTTACAAGTGATAAGTGACAAGTTGTGGATACCTTTCGTAAACGAAAGTTTTTAATTAAACAAAAGATATAAAAAATCTTTTTGCTTAGCAAAAGATATTTATTCCATCATCGAAGATGATATAGGCTTAGTTAAAGATTTTCTAAAAGAAAATCATCATTAACTTGTCACTGATTTGTTTCGCTTTTTATTTCAATTGAGAATTACTTATTTGAAATTAACACAATCTTAAAATTTAGTCTAAAAAATAGAGGGGATGAAAAATATGGGGATGACAATGACTCAAAAAATTCTTGCTGCTCATGCAGGATTGGAAGAGGTTAAAGCTGGTCAGCTTATTAAAGCAAAATTAGATATAGTATTGGGGAATGATATTACAACACCAGTAGCTATTAAAGAATTTAATAAAATGGGTGTTAAAGGAGTATTTAATAAAGATAAGGTAGTTATAGTACCTGATCATTTTACTCCTAATAAAGATATTCAATCAGCTGAACAATGCGTGCAATGTAGAGATTTTGTTAAAGAGATGGAAATTACTAATTATTTTGAAGTTGGTAGAATGGGAATAGAACATGCATTGTTACCAGAAAAAGGTTTGGTAGTTGCAGGAGATGTAGTTATAGGAGCTGATTCGCATACTTGTACTTATGGTGCTTTAGGAGCATTTTCAACTGGAATAGGTAGTACAGATATGGCGGCAGGCATGGCTACTGGAGAAGCGTGGTTTAAGGTTCCACAAGCAATAAAATTTAATTTAACTGGTAAGATGAATAAATGGGTTAGTGGAAAAGATGTTATTTTGCATATTATAGGAGATATTGGTGTTGATGGTGCAAGATATATGTCAATGGAGTTTTCAGGTGAAGGACTTAAGAACCTTAATATAGATGATAGATTTACCATTGCGAATATGGCTATTGAAGCTGGTGCTAAAAATGGTATATTCGAAGTAGATGAAGTAACATTGGATTATATTAATGAACATTCTGCAAAAGAATATAAAATTTATAAAGCAGATGAAGATGCAGAATATGCTAGAGTAATAGATATCGATTTGGCAACTATAAAGCCAACAGTTGCATTTCCACACTTACCGGAAAATGCAAGAACGTTTGACCAAATCGATGATATAAAAATTCATCAAGTTGTTATTGGTTCATGTACAAATGGAAGAATTGAAGATTTAAGAGCAGCTGGAGAAATACTAAAAGGAAGAGAAGTTCATCCAGATGTTAGAGCAATTATAATTCCAGGAACACAAAAAATATACCTTCAAGCGATGGAAGAAGGATTAGCTGAGATATTTATAAAAAGTGGTGCTGTATTCTCTACACCTACATGTGGACCTTGTTTAGGTGGACATATGGGTATTCTTGCAAAAGGTGAAAGAGCAGTATCAACTACAAATAGAAACTTTGTAGGTAGAATGGGAAGCACGGAAAGTGAAGTATATCTTGCAAGTCCAGCTGTTGCAGCGGCTTCTGCTGTTACAGGAAAGATTTCATCACCAGAGGAGGTAGTTAAATAATGAATAGTAAAGTTATAAAGTATGGAGATAATGTAGATACAGATGTAATTATTCCAGCTAGATACTTAAATGCAAGTAGTGAAGAACATTTGGCGCAACATTGCATGGAGGATCTAGATAGTGAATTTAATAATAAGGCAAAGACGAGAAAAATAATAGTTGGAGGCAAAAACTTTGGGTGTGGATCTTCAAGAGAGCATGCGCCAATTGCAATTAAAGCAGCAGGTATTCAATGTGTTATCGCAGAATCCTTTGCAAGAATATTCTATAGAAATTCTATTAATATTGGATTGCCAATAATTGAATGTGAAGAAGCTGCAAAAAATATAGAAGATAATGATGAGATAATTGTTAATCTTGAAGAGGGTACTATAGAGAATGTTACAAAAGGTAAAAGTTATAAAGCAGAACCTTTCCCAGAATTTATTAGAGAAATTATTGATACAAATGGGCTTGTAAATATGATTAGAGGAAAGGTGGAGCAATAATGAAAATTACAGTTTTAAAGGGCGACGGAATTGGACCAGAAGTAGTACATGAAGGGATAAAAGTATTAGAAAAGATTTCTAATAAATATTCAATAGATCTTAGCTTTGATTATGGTTCTATAGGGGGTGCTTCTATAGACGAGTATGGTGTTCCATTGACAGATGAAACTATCGATAAATGTAAAGCTTCTGATGCAGTTCTTTTAGGCGCTGTAGGTGGACCTAAATGGGAGGCTATTCCTAAAGAAATTAGACCAGAAGCGGGACTATTGAAGATAAGAAAAGAGTTGAATCTATTTGCTAATTTAAGACCAGCAATAATGTTCAGTGAATTAAAAGATGCTTCTCCATTAAAAAATTCTCTTTTAGAACAAGGTTTAGATATTATGATAGTTAGAGAATTAACTGGTGGTATATATTTTGGAGAAAGACATAATGAAATTATAGATGGTGTTGAAACTGCATGGGATACTATGAAATACATGGATTATGAAATTGAAAGAATTGCTAGAGTTGCTTTTGAAATAGCTATGAAAAGAGATAAAAAACTAACTCTTGTTGATAAAGCGAATGTATTAGATAATTCTAGATTATGGAGAAGAATTGTAGAAAAAATGGCAGATGAGTATCCAGAAGTGGAACTTAAATCTTTATATGTAGATAATGCAGCAATGCAATTAGTTACGAATCCAAAACAGTTTGATGTAATTGTAACTGGAAACATGTTTGGAGATATTATTAGTGATGAAGCTTCAGTTTTAACAGGTTCATTAGGAATGTTGCCATCAGCAAGTTTAGGAGATAATAAATTTGGTTTATATGAGCCAATTCACGGTTCTGCTCCTGATATAGCCGGAAAAGGTATTGCAAATCCAATAGCAACTATTATGAGTATATCAATGATGTTAAAATATACTTTTGGAATGAATGAAGCAGCAGAAGATATTAATACCGCTGTTAAAAAAGCTCTTGCATTAGGATATAGAACAGCTGATATCCATGAAGAAGGAAAAACTTTATTATCTACTTCTGAGATGGGAGATAAGGTAGTAGAACTTATATAAAAATAATTTTAGTGTCTTGACAACAAAATTATTTGATGATATTATTATCTTGAAAATAGTATTGAATCAAACTATTACACGACTGGCGGAAAAAGTGGAATTAACCACGATGGGAGTGTAATTAGATATATGCCGACCGCCTGGGCGACTAGTCCAGGCGGTCGTTTATTTTTTTGCTCCGTCTGGAAAAAATATTAAGGGGGCATATGGATATGGAATTTAAACAATGGAATGGATTTAAAAAAGGAAATTGGAATGAGGGTATAGATGTAAGGAATTTTATTCAATTAAACTATTCGCCATACAATGGGGATGAGAGTTTTCTTAATTCATCTACAGATAAGACAAAAGCAGTATGGGAAAAATGTGAAAAACTTTTAACAGATGAATTAAAAAAAGGTATTTTAGATGTTGATCTAACAAGGGTATCTGGTATTGATAATTTTGAAGCTGGTTATATTGATATTGAAAATGAGACTATAGTAGGTTTACAAACAGATGCTCCTTTAAAGAGAATGATAAATCCTTTTGGTGGCATTAGAATGGTTGAGAAAGCGTTAAAAGATTATGGATATAGAGTAGATGAAAATATGGATAGAATTTTCACTGAATATAGAAAAACTCATAATCAAGGGGTTTTTGATGTATATCCCGAAGAAACAAAACTTGCAAGACATTCAGGTTTGTTAACTGGTTTACCCGATGCTTATGGTAGAGGTAGAATTATTGGAGATTATAGAAGAATAGCTTTATATGGTATTGATGTTTTAATGGAGAATAAATCTAAGGATTTAAAGAAGTTAAAAGGACCTATGAGTGAAGAACTTATGAGATTAAGGGAAGAAGTTAAAGAGCAAATAAGAGCATTGAATAAGATTAAGAATATGGCAAAAACCTATGGATTAGATATCAGTAAGCCTGCCAGTAGTGCACAAGAAGCTGTTCAGTGCGTTTATTTTGGGTATTTAGCTGCAATTAAAGAAAATAATGGTGCTGCAATGTCTCTTGGTAGAACAAGTACTTTTTTAGATATTTTTATTGAAAGAGATTTACAAAATAGAGTAATAGATGAAAGTAAAGCACAAGAATTAATTGATCAATTTATTATAAAACTAAGATTAGCTAGACATTTAAGAACTCCAGAATATAATGAGTTGTTTGCTGGAGATCCAAATTGGATTACTGAAGCTATTGGAGGTATGGGACTTGATGGAAGAACCTTGGTTTCAAAAACATCTTATAGATATTTGCATTCTTTAATAAATTTAGGAGCAGCACCTGAACCTAATTTGACAATTTTATGGTCAAATGATTTGCCAGAAAACTTTAAAAAATATTGTGCTGAAATATCAATCAAAACAGACTCTATTCAGTATGAGAATGATGATCTGATGAGAGAATCTTATGGAGATGACTATGCTATAGCTTGTTGTGTGTCAGCTATGAAGGTTGGTAAGCAAATGCAATTCTTTGGAGCTAGAACTAATTTGGCTAAATCTTTGTTGTTTGCAATAAACGGTGGAGTCGATGAAAAGTATGGCATAAAAGTAATTCCTAATATAGAAAAAATAAATGATGAAATATTAGACTATAAAAAGGTTAAAGAGAAATACTATGCAGTATTGGAATATGTAGCAGAGTTATATGTTAATACAATGAATATAATTCATTATATGCATGATAAGTATGCATATGAAGCAGGTCAACTAGCTTTACATGATACTGATGTTAAAAGAATTATGGCTTTTGGAGTTGCAGGGTTATCAGTTGCAGCAGACTCATTAAGTGCTATAAAATACGCAAAAGTAAAACCAGTTTATAAAAATGGTATTGCAGTAGATTTTAGTATAGAAGGAGATTTCCCTAAATACGGAAATGATGATGATAGAGTTGATTCTATTGTTGTAGAATTAGTCCAAAAATTTATAAGTGAATTAAAGAAACATAAATTATATAGAGATGCTAAACATACTCTTTCAGTACTAACAATCACATCTAATGTAGTGTACGGTAAGAAAACAGGTTCTACTCCTGATGGAAGGAAAGATGGTGAACCATTTGCACCAGGAGCTAATCCTATGCATGGGAGAGATCAAAATGGAGCTTTAGCATCACTGAACTCTGTAGCAAAAATCCCCTATAAGGATGTATGTGAGGATGGGATTTCAAATACATTTTCAATAATACCAGAAGCTTTAGGTAAAGTTGAAAATGATAGAGTTCTTAATCTTTGTAATATATTAGACGGATATTTTGGGCAAGGTGCTCATCATTTGAACGTTAATGTACTTAATAGAGAGATATTAATTGAGGCAATGAAATATCCAGAAAAATATCCTACACTTACAATTAGAGTATCAGGATATGCTGTTCATTTTAATAGATTGACTAAAGAGCAACAATTAGAAGTAATAAGCAGAACTTTCCATAATACTATGATGCAAAGTAAAACAGAGGATATAGCTAGCTAAGGATATTAATAAATATATAAAAAATAGAACCTAATTGGTTCTATTTTTTATTGCAATATTCTTTTATAAATCCATTTCTATATGCTAATAATAGCATTTCAAGTTCTTTAATTTGCTTTTTTAACATTTGACCTTTATCAGTGTCTATAACTCTTTTTCTAACCAATGTACGTTCTATTATAATAGCTGATGATAGTATATCTTTATTCTCAACTATAGCTTTTTCTATCGATTCAAATGGTTCGTGAGAAATAAGTAATAGCCCATAAGAATTATATACTAATGTATATCCAGCAATACCAGTTTGAGGTTGGTATGCCTTACAAAATCCACCATCAATAGCTAATAGTTTACCTCCAGCTTTTATTGGACTTTCTCCATCAATAGTTTTTACAGGTACATGACCATTGATAATATGAGACGTTTCTGGATTTAAACTAAACTCTTTTAGAAGGTTATAAACAAAATCTTTATCATTTCTATATTGATAGTAATTACTAAGTTTTTCATGATGTGTTTTTTTATCACTAATAAAATAACGTTCGAAAGTCGTCATTTTATCTTTACCAAATTGTGGAGAATCAGGACCGCACCATAGATACCAAGCTAAATCTAAAGCATTATATTGAGTGTTTTTTCCATCTTTAAAAAAATAAGCTTCTCGTGCTATGGTATCAAATTTATCTAACAGTTTTTTTCCTTTGTATAAATCTCCATCTATTTCTACTTCTTTAAAAGTACCATCTTCATTTAATGGTATACATCCATGAAAAAGAAGATTAGAATTACACACTAAATACATACTTCCTTTACTGTATAGAAATCTTATATGTCTTTGGAGTTTTTCACTATGAAGGAAAGAATCTTTTAATTTCATAATTAATATTTTTTCTTCATCTGATAATTTGTAAGGATCAGAAACGTCTATAGTTGGAAAATTAGTGTCAGTTAGTTTGTATTCCTTTCCATATAAATCTATAGTTCCCGTTTCAAAATTAATTCTATGCAATAATAGTCTATCATCCATTTTGAATTCTGGATGAGCTTTAATAATTTGTCCTTCTAATTTAAACTGAATTATTGTAATTGCTTTATGCATTTTTGAGTAAAGTTTTTTTTCTTTGTTAGAAATCTTTTTACTTATGATTTTAGGAAGAAAACTACTACATGAATCTTCTTCATATATCTCCATAGCAAAAGTAGCTAAAGGCAATAAATTGATACCATAGCCATCTTCTAAAGTTCTTAAATTAGCGTATTTTAAAGAATTTCGGATAACATTAGATATGCAGCTCAAATTTCCAGCTGCTGCAGCCATCCATAATAAATCATGATTTCCCCACTGAATATCCAGTGAATGATGGTTCATCATTTCTTCAATGATTATTTCTGCACCAGGACCTCTGTCATAGATATCACCAACAATGTGAAGTCTGTCAACAACTAACCTTTTTATAACGGAAGCTATGGCAATAATAAATTCATCAGCTCTATCAATATCAATAATTGTTTCGATAATTCCAGTATAATATTGATGTTTGTCTATTCGGTCATCTTGCTCATGCAAAAGTTCCTCAATTATATATGAGAAATCTTTAGGTAAAGCTTTTCTAACTTTTGAACGTGTATACTTGAATGTTACTTTTTTACAAACTTCTATTAATCTATTAAGTGTTATTCTATACCAATCATTTATTTCTTCTTCTTGTTGTTTTATAAGTTTTAATTTTTCTTCTGGATAGTAAATAAGAGTTATCAAAGTTCTTTTGTCCATTTCTCTCAAAGAATTACCAAAAGTTTCATTTATTTTTCTTTTTATTACGCCTGATGCATTATTTAGCATATGAGTGAAAGATTCATATTCACCATGAATATCACTTATAAAATGCTCAGTTCCTTTTGGAAGATTCAAAATTGCTTGTAAATTAATAATTTCTGTACTAGCAGCTGATATGCTTGGGTATTTAGTTGCCAGTAATTCTAGATATCTTATATCAGAAATTATTGCATCAAGATTATTTTCATCAAAATAAGTCATAGGCAGTTCCCCCTTAATGTGCCATCAAAATTTTAATATTTTAAAATAGGAGTAGTTAGATAAACCAGTTTATCTATATATAACGACTTTTTCCTACAAATAAGTACTTATAATTAAGAATTTCACTATGTTAAGGTACATATTATTATAAAAGCATTTAAATAGGATGATTAAATAGTAATATGTGCTACACTATTAAAGTATATAATAAATATAGAAATATGTATATACTTTTTTGCTTATGAATATTTTAAATATATAATTTTATACTATTTTTATTAGTATTTTTTTATATGTATTTTATGTATTTAATAATGCACTTTATGTTTTGTTTTTGTTTTATTATGTAATTAGAATGTTAATAAAGCTCGTAGGTAATATAATATATATAAAGATTAAGTGATTTTTATATAAATACTTTCGGTAAAGGTTTACAATGGTGATTGTAATTTTTGAAATAGTATTTATGTAAAATATAGAAAAATATAACTAATTACTTTATAATATAAATATCAGTTTATAAAATTTTAACTTTGGAGGTAAGAAAAATGAATTATGTAGAGTATAGGACAAAGTTGAAAGATAGTTTAGATGCATATTTTAATGTAATGTTAAATAAAGAAGTAATTAATAAGAAATTTGATTTATTCGCAAATTTTAATTCAAGAAACGCAAGGTACATGCTATCTAAAAAAGCTGAAATATATGCATATAAAAGTAATGAATATGTGTTTTATAATAATATTGAAACAATAATTGATATAGAAACATTGGAA
This sequence comes from Clostridium sediminicola, assembly GCF_050402865.1. Classification (NCBI taxonomy): domain Bacteria; kingdom Bacillati; phylum Bacillota; class Clostridia; order Eubacteriales; family Clostridiaceae; genus Clostridium; species Clostridium sediminicola. The sequence goes on along the minus strand of NZ_BAABMF010000005.1, from coordinate 207,508 downwards.
TCAATGAAGAATTTTTTAATCGAGAATGTAGATAATATAATAGAGATTGATAATGAACATATGAGCAGCCTTATAAATGTTATTTACACTGTAAACGGTGGAATTACAGAAGAAATAAAGAAAAAAATCAAAAAATTTAGTTTTTATAAAAGTTATAAATTTGGATTCAGAGGTTGGGTAAATACTAGGCTAGTTGTTATAGACTTAAGTTCAAATGAAATTTATACAAATAAACTGGCAAGAAAAGAGGGCAAGAAATTTTTCTTTAAAAATTAGGTGAAACCTTATATTATAGATTAATAGTTTAAGCTATTTGTCTGTATATAAGTTTTTATAAATTATAAAACCTAAAGGAGGTTTCTTAATGAATTCATTAGTAATTATTTTTATTTCTATTGTATGTTTTGTTGCAGCATACGCCACTTATGGTAGTTGGCTAGCAAAGAAATGGGGTTTGGACCCTAAAAGACCTACTCCTGCTCATACTAGGGCAGACGGTGTTGACTATGTTCCTGCAAAAGCTCCAGTATTATTAGGGCATCACTTTTCATCTATTGCAGGCGCGGCTCCAATCATCGGACCTATAAGTGCTGCTGTATTTGGTTGGCTTCCTGTTGTATTATGGATTGTACTAGGATCTATCTTCTTTGGTGGAGTTCATGATATGGGTGCATTATTTGCGTCAGTTAGACATGATGGTAAGTCAATAGGGGAAGTTATATCAGTTAACATGGGACAAACGGGTAAAAAATTATTTTCTTGGTTTGCTTGGTTAACATTACTTCTAGTAATTGCTGCATTTACAGCAATATGTGCTAGTACTTTCACTAACGTACCATCAGCTGCTACATCCTCTTTATTATTTATGGTTTTAGCTGTTGCATTTGGTTTCCTTGTTTATAGAAGAGGTGCTGGTTTAGCTGTTAGTTCAGTTATCGGTGTAGCGTTATTATTTGTATGTATTTGGTTAGGATTAAAATTCCCATTATCTTTATCATTTAACACTTGGGTAATTATTTTATTAGTATATATTGGTATAGCATCTGTTGCTCCAGTTTGGATATTATTACAACCTAGAGATTATTTAAACTCTTTCTTATTATATGCTATGTTAATCGGTGGAGCTCTTGGTGTATTAATCAAGAATCCTAAATTTGAATTAGCTCCTGTTACTGCATTTAATACTGGTGGAACAAATTATTTATTCCCTATGTTATTTGTAACAGTTGCATGTGGTGCTATTTCAGGATTCCATTCATTGGTTGGTTCTGGTACTACATCTAAACAAATAGATAATGAAAAAGATATAAAATTGATTGGTTATGGTTCAATGTTAATAGAAGGTTTCTTAGCAATACTAGCAATTACGACTGCTGCTTATATTGGAGGAGATCAATTAAAAGAGTTATTAGCTAATGGTGGACCAACTAATGTTTTTGCAAATGGTCTTGGTAACTTTATGGCTAGTTTCGGAATACCTTTTGAAACTGGTAAGAGTTTTACAGCTTTAACAATTTCAGCATTTGCGCTAACTTCTCTTGATACAGCTACAAGACTTGGTAGATTCATATTCCAAGAAATGTTTGATACAAAAGAAGGTTCTGTATTAGGAAATATGTATGTAGCTACAGGTATTACAGTTGTACTTGGTGGTGCATTAACATTTAAAGGTTGGAGAAATATTTGGCCTATATTTGGATCAGCAAACCAATTACTAGCTGCATTAGCATTGTTATCACTTGCAGTTTACTTAAAGAAAATTGGAAAAGATTACAGAATGGCTTCTATCCCAACAGTATTTATGTTTACAGTAACAGTATTAGCGCTAATATTATTAATATATGGAAAAATTCAAGCAGGATTTGCTGCTAATGCTCCATTAATCATAATAGCTATTGTTTTATTAATTCTTTCTATAGTATTAATAAAAGAGGGTATAAAAGCACTGAGCGATGATAAATAATAAATTCAAAGATTAATTTTAGTAAATAGAAGCTAACGCATACTTTGCGTTAGCTTTTTACTACATCCACTACATCCTTTAGATTTTTTTGCTTAAAACTAGTGTATTTAAATAAGTATGATGAACATTAAATTAGAAAATAATAAAATTAGCTTATTAAATTATGTTAGAATTGAGATATAAGGTTATTTTAGAATATAGCAAAAGAAAGGAGCGTATATATGGTAGAAGAAAAATATAATTTAAAAAAATTCATGGAAGATTTCAAACTGTTTTTTGGAGGAGCTACGGATTTTAATAGAAAATCTAGTGCACTTTTAGAAAAGGAAGCTCATAATGAAATGGATAATTTCATATTACTTTGTTTTGGTGATTTATTGGGGCTACCAATTCCAACTAGTTATTATACATTAGAAATTCTGCCCTATATTGCAGAAGACTTAGAACATTGGCAAAAGAGAATGTTGGATAGAAAGTCAATTTGGGGTGAGCGTTGGGGAGATTTTGATCTTGATGCATAAATTAGTAGATGAATAAGTTAGGAGGATTCTAATGAATAAAATTGTGTTTTTTGGAGGAAAAGGAGGAGTTGGTAAGACAACTTGTTCTGCAGCTTTTGCTATAGCAAGTGCTAATATGGGAAAGAAAACGCTTTTAGTATCTACTGACCCTGCCCATTCTACATGTGATATATTTGAAAAAAAAATCGGGAATAATATTGTGAATATTGAAAATAATTTAGATGCCTTAGAAATAAATGGAGAATATGAAAGTAAAAAATATATGGAGGGTGTTAGAGCAAATTTAAAAGATATAGTAAGCCCAATCATAGTAAAAGAAATAAAAAAGCAAATAGATGCAGCGGCAATATCACCAGGTACAGAAGAAGCAGCATTGTTTGATAAAATGTTAGAAATTATTAATGAGAAATATGATGAATATGATCAAATTATTTTTGATACAGCTCCAACAGGACACACAATAAGACTTGTTTCTTTACCTGAACTTTTAGGTGCTTGGCTTCAAACTTTAATTGAAAAAAGAAGAAAAGCATTAGGTTTAATGAGTATGGCCCATAACCATGGGAAAAAGAAAAAAGATGAGATAGAAGAGGATGAAGTAGTAAGTATATTGAAGAAGAGATTAGATAATGTAAATAATGCTAAGAAAATTCTTATTGATGATAAAAAAATGAGTTTTATATTTGTTTTAAATGCTGAAAAATTACCAATAGAGGAAACTAAAAAAGCTGTTTCTATGTTAGAAAAGTATAAAATTCAAGTTGATACACTGGTGGTGAATAGAATTTTACCTGAAGAGATAAAAGACGAGTTTTTTATAACAAAGAAAAAGCAAGAGAAGAAATATTTAGATGAAATTTACGCAGCTTTTGGAGGAAAAAAAATTATTAAGCTTCCAATGCTAAATTCTGATATGAGAGCATTTAATATAAATGAAATTGCAAAGCACTTTAATAATGGCTAAGTTCTATAATTTTCTATCTTTAATGGTTAAAAAAGCATATATTGCGTAAAAAGCATCGTAGCAAACTTTAGAAATTCTTATTCATTTTCGTAATACATGCGTTAAGAAAAATTCTTGTTTGAGCTAGCGAGTTGGAATTTTTTAGCATGTATTTAAGAAAATGAATTAGAATTTCTTAGTGAAGAGGAGTGCTTTTCTAGCTATATATGCTTTTTAGTTTTATTTTAGTTTAAGCGTTAAATTTTTATATTCTTCGTTTCTATAAACTTTAATTTCTATTTCATCTCCTACCTCGTGAGATTGTTTTATTTCATTTAATTCATCTGAAGTAGATATTTTTTTACCATCAAATTCAATTATAACATCACCAGATTTTAAACCAGCTACTTCTGCTGGGCTAAATTCTTCTACTTCATGAATGTAAATACCTATTGGTAATGAATATTTCTTGGATAGAGCATCATTTATCTCTGATATAGTGACACCTATAGTTATTATTGGTTTTATTAAATCTTGAAGTAGAGGTTCAATATCATTTATAGCTATAGCAAATCCTAATCCTTCAACATTAGAACCACCAATTTTTGCACTATTAACCCCAATAACTTCCCCATAGATATTAACTAATGCACCACCACTATTACCATTATTTATGGCAGCATCTGTTTGAATATAACTTTGAATATTATTATTTTCATCAGTTACTTTTCTATTTAATGCACTTACTACTCCAGAAGTAACTGTTCCTAAGAAATCTTGACCCAGAGGGTTACCGATAGCAATAACAGGATCTCCAGCTTGAAGATTATCTGAATTTCCAAATTTAGCGACAGCAGGAACTTTTACATCTTCCACTAATTTTATAACAGCAACATCTAATTTTTCATTGTAGTTCAATAATTTAGCTTCATATTCCTTTTTTTCTTCTTCATTTTTAGAAGTGTTAAAGATAACACTTATCTCTTTGGCTCCTTGTACAACGTGGTAATTTGTTAAAATGTACCCTTCTTCACTAAAAATTATTCCGGATCCAAATCCACCAGATTCACTTGGAAAGCCAAATCTATCTCTAGAAGAAACACTAGTTGCTACACCTACAACAGCAGGACCAACTTTTTTTGCAATGTTAGAAACAGACAATGGTATATAATTAGTTGGAGTTGGAGTGATTTTTCCTGAAGTTGTTGAATTATCATCAATGCCATCAGTGTTAGATAAGCTAGGATTTATTTTTGGATAATAATACATGGTTGCACCAGCTGAAACCATACCACCTAGCATAGAACAAATCAAACCAACAACTATGTAGCCAAAGAAACCTTTTTTCTTTTTGGGTTTTTTTGAATGGTTATCATTAGATTCAGGTTCGTGATAATGATCTGATGATAGATTTTTATCATTGTAATTGTCGTTCATTAAAAAGCCTCCTTATAATTATCTTATCAATGGTTTTGAAATAATAATAAATTGATTATCCCATATAATTTATATTAGTTCAATTATTTTGGTTAATCATCATAGTTATATATTAAGGTTAGTATGTGTCATTTAGTTGACAGAAATATTGATAAATAATTAAATAATTTATTTTGATGCACAATGCACTGTCAACTGTCAACTATAGATTGCGAACTTGCTTCGCAATTTATTATGCATTATGATAAAATTATTATAAAAAGAATAAGTAGGTGATAGTCATGAGTAAAACAATAATGATTGTTGAAGATGAAGAAAGATTAAGAAAATTAGTAAAAGCATATATCGTAAAAAGTGGCTATGGATGTGTAGAGGCTGAGAATGGTATTGAAGCTATAAAAAAATTTAAAGAGTTCGATATAGATTTAATAATTTTAGATATAATGATGCCATATATGGATGGATGGACAGTTTGTACTAATATTAGAAAAGAATCTAATGTTCCAATAATAATTTTAACAGCTAAATCTGAGGAAGATGATAAGTTGCTGGGATATGAATTAGGAGCTGACAATTATGTGACAAAACCATTCAGTCCTAAAGTATTAGTTGCAAAAATCAAAGCATTACTTAAAAGAATTACAATAGATGAAACTGAAACTGAAGGCATTTATAAATATGATGGACTTACTATAAATGAATTATCTCATGAAGTTTTAGTACATAATAATTCAATAAATTTATCACCAAAAGAGTATGATTTACTTATATTCTTTGTTAAAAATAAAGGGATAGCACTTTCTAGGGATAAGATTTTAGACAAGGTATGGGGTTTTGATTACTTCGGAGGGTTAAGGACTGTTGATACAAATGTTAAAAGATTAAGGGAAAAGTTAGGAGATAAAGCAAATTATATTATAACAATAAGGGGAAGCGGTTATAAATTTGAGGTGAAATAATGAAAAAGAAAATTACTTTTAAGTTATTTATAGTAACAGTTGTTTTTTTTCTATTATTTATTTTGACACAATTACTAGTGCAGTCTTTATTTTTTGAAAGGTATTTTATTTGGAGAAAAACAAGTGAGTTTGAGGAAAAACTTAGGAAGTTTGAATTTCAATTCTACAATAATATTGATGACTGGGAAGAAGGAATAAGACTTATAAATAAATTTGAAAAAGAAGAAAATTCAAAAATTGTTATTTTGGAAAATAACGGAACCATGAGTTATATTACAAGCTATGAAGATGAAAAAAATGCTTATACTAAAATAAATGAAGTAAAAGAAATTATAAATAAATTTGTTGCTAAGCCGCAAAACATTTATAATTTGCGACAGAGCAATGATATAACAACCTATACAGTTGCGAATAAATTGTATGATTTCAAAAATTTAGTGTGTGTGTCTTCTATAGAGAAAAATGGAATACCTGTGAAAATAGTATTTGCAATCACACCATTAAATGAAGTATCAGATACAATTGAAACTATGTCAGGTTTTTATTTGTATTTTTACTTAATAGCAATAGTAATTATTCTTTTATTGTCATTGATTTATTCAAGAATGGTATCTAAACCGTTGAGGAAATTAAATGAAACTGCAGAAAAGATGGCTAAATTGGACTTTTCTCAAAAATGTGATATAAAAAGTAAAGATGAGCTAGGGAGTTTGGCAATAACTTTAAACTTTTTATCTCAAAACTTAGAATCAGCACTAGATTCTTTAAAGAAATCTAATAAACAGTTAAAAAGAGATATTGAGAAAGAAAAAAAAATAGAGAAAATGAGACGTGAATTTGTTGCTTCTGTATCACATGAATTGAAAACGCCAATAACATTGATTGAAGGATATGCAGAAGGGTTCAAAGATGGAATTTTTGAAGATGAAGAAAAAGATTATTATATTGATGTAATTTTAGATGAATCAAAAAAAATGGGTAATTTAGTTTCTGACATGCTTCAATTATCTAAATATGAAACAGGAAATATGAAATTAGAAGAAAATGAGTTTGATATTGTAGCATTATTAAATGAAATAATTAAGAAAATGAGTGCTACTTATTTAATGAATAAAGATTTAAAAGTAATACGAGGATATCAAGATGAAGAATATTTTGTAAAAGGAGATATTCAAAGAATAGAACAGGTCGTAAATAATTTAGTTACAAATGCAATAAGATATACTAAGGAAGAGGGAAGTATATATATTAATAAAATAATTATTGACGATGATGTATTTATAGAAGTAGAAAATGAAGGTAGCCATATCCCTGATGAAGAGAAAGATAAAATATGGAACAAGTTTTATAGAATTGATAAATCCGGGAATAAAAATTTTGGAGGAACAGGATTAGGATTAGCAATAGTTAAAAATATATTAGATTTGCATAATAGCATTTATGGAGTAGAAAATACTGATAGAGGAGTTAAATTCTATTTTTCTATGAAGAAATGTTAAAAAAAGCATTTTGGTAGCCAAAATGCTTTTTATCTTTTAGAAATTATAGAATTTATCTCTCCTCCTATCAAAATAACTAATGAACTTATGTAAAGCCAAATCATTAGAACAACTACTGTGGCAATTCCACCGTAAATCCTTGAGTAATTACTAAAATTATCAACATAATAAGAGAAGAAAAGAGAAGATATTAACCATCCTAAAGTTGCAAAAACTGCTCCAGGAAATACATCTTCAAAATCTAATTTAGTTGTAGGGGTGACTTTATAAATAACTGCAAAAATTAAAATCATTGAAACTAAAGCTAAGAAATATCTCATTAAATTCCAAAACAAATTAAATCTTACAGAAAGTCTCAGCCATAATGTGAGCTTCAATCCTATTATATTACCAATAACTAATAAGAAAAAAGCAAAAATAATCATAAAACTAAGTCCGAAAGTACTAATAATGGATGCTAGTTTAACTTCAATGAAAGATCGTTTTTCGTCTACATTATATGCTTTGTTCAAACCACGTCTAACAGCTCCTAAGCCAGTAGATGCTGTCCAAATTGTTATTATTAAACTGAAAGAAAGTAAATCTCCATTTTTTGAATCAAAGATTTCAACGATAGTCGTTGTTATTAATTCATAAGCATTTTGAGGAAGTATTGCTTTTAAGCCATGCAATACTTCAGAACTATCTAAAGGAATATAACCCAAAATAGTTAAAAGAAATATCAAAAAAGGAAAAAAACTTAATAATAAACCATAAGCAAGCTGAGATGATAAAGCAAGTATATCATCATTATCTAATTTTCTTACTAATTGTTTTAGAAAAGTTATGTATTTCAATGTTAGATCTCCTCGTATATTCATTTATATATTAGTATAAATGAAAGTTATATAAAATAGTACAGCTAAATTGGAATTATTGGGGAATATTTATAAATTGCGAACAAGTTCGAAATTTATAGTGACAAGTTACAAGTTGTGGATACCTTTCGCAAGCGAAAGCTTTTAATTATACAAAAGATAAAATGACTTCCTTTTGCGTAGCAAAAGTTCCTTATTCCAGTTAGCGAAGCTAACAAAGGCTTAGCTAAAGATTTTCTGCAAGAAAATTAACCTTAACTTGTCACTTGTAACTTATCACTTTTTTAGTTCTCATTTTATTTTTATTGTTCCATAATAAAGTAAATAGTATAAATATTTTTTCAAGCTAAAAAAATGTATGGAGAACTTTTAAATGAAAATAATAATACTGAAGGAGATGAGTGTATGCATATATTTTATAAATATAATGGTGAATTTGGATCTTTAGAGTGCGATTTTACAGAAAAAAATGTTATTGATGCTATTCAGTGGGATATGGTTGCAAAAAAAGCTGATTATAATTCTGAAGAATTTGTTCACATTACAAGAAAAATTTTAAATCAATTTTTTGATGATGGGAGAGTAGATTACTCACTTAAAAATCAAAAAAGTTTGGCTGAAAAATTAGAACCTCATATACAAGAAGAAATTGAAAATGGAGAGATAGAAGTGAATGTAACATATAAAGACAAAGAACACTTTTTGATGCATTTGGGATTAGATAATCATTCTTATGTAAATTAGTATCTGTTTTAAGATGCTATTGATTTAATTAAATGCACAGTAATTATAAATTGCGAACAAGTTCGCAATTTATAGTGACAAGTTACAAGTGATAAGTTTCAAGTTGTGGATACCTTTCGTGTCAACGAAAGGTATCCACAACTATGCATTGTGAATTGTGCACTATGTATTGAAATAAATTTTGTTTTAAAACTTACTTATTGTTTTATATCATTGCCTATCCATTTTGTGCTATTATTTTATTATAGTAAAGCAAAATATGGTTAGGGATCGTTGAAGAATAACTTTTACTAAATTTCTTTCGAAAAATGCTTAAAACATGCATATTTTCAAAAGAAAAGTAGAACTAATTCTTAAGCCGACCCATAAATGGGGGGATTTTATTATGAAGTATTTAAGATTTATACATAATGGGGAAGAAGATTTTGGTATACTTAACAATGATAATACTATTGTATCTTTTAAAAAGATATTTAAAGAAGATGTACCAAAGAATTTCACTGATTTCATTGAAAATTATGGTACTAAGTATGAGAAAAGATTAACTGATTTAGAAACTACAGGTGATGGAATCAAATTAGAAGAGGTTGTTGTTAAGTCGCCAATGAAAGAGATTGGAAGAGGGGTAATTTGTTTAGGGAAGAATTATAGAGAACATGTAAAGGAAGTTCCTTCGGCAATGGATTTGAAAAATGGTGTTCCAGAGTATCCGTTGTATTTCTTTAAAATGGTTAACGAACCTGTTGGTCCTGGGGAAAATATAAGATTACATAAGGATTTGTCAACAAAAATTGATTACGAGGTAGAGTTAGCATTGATAATTGGAAAAGAAGGTAAGGACATACCAGCAGAAAAGGCTGAAGAGTATATTTTTGGATATACAATTTTAAATGATATATCAGCGAGAGATTTACAAACAAATCATGTTCAATGGTTTAGAGGTAAAGGGTTAGATAATACTTGCCCTATAGGACCGTATATTGTTGATAAAAATGAAATAAAATTTCCTGTGGAATTGAATATAAAATCTTATGTAAATGGTGAAATGAGACAAAATTCAAATACTAAGGAATTTATATTTGATATTCCATATATCATTAGTGATTTTTCAAAAGGAACAACATTGAAACCAGGCGATATAATTTCAACGGGTACTCCTTCAGGCGTAGGAATGGGATTTAAACCAGAAAAATTCTTGAAAGCTGGAGATGAAGTTAAGTGTTGTATTGAAAAAATAGGTGAAATCACTAATTTTGTAAAATAAAAGTAGGTTACATAAAATATAATGTATTATAATGAAACAAATGTATCTAATTGAAACATGGATATTAGTCGAAATTAGACAGAAGTGTATCAGAATAGAACAAAATTAATATAGGGCTGTTAAACCTTTAGCGGTCTCTTTTTTTTATAATAATAATATGGAAACGAGTATGGCAATATTACTAAGTTCACGATAGCTTTTATTATTAGATATATCATATCTAATAATATTGGCACAAAAATTGCATTTAAAATTTATAAAATAGTTATTTTTGTTTTTATTCTAAAAATATAGTTTATAAGTATATAATAATACTAAGGTTAACTATATATAACATTGTGAATTGAATAAAAAGGGGGTTTTGTATGAATAAAAGTTTGCATATCATAGGAGTTTTATTTGGAACTACAATATTTTGGATTATTTTAAATGAGGAGATTAGGTTTACAAACATTGTTGTAGGAATAATTCTAAGCGTTATTATCTTATCTATTACCAATAAATTCTTTTTATCAAAACCCTATAATCAAACATACAAGTTCAATATACTATTTTTAATCAAATTCTATTCTTACTTGGTCTACAAAATATTTGCATCAGGATTGCAATTAGTTCCAATTATTATTAAAGGAGAAGAGAATATTGCAATTATTGATATCAAGACTGAATTAAAAAACGATCTATATATTGGACTGCTGGCAAATGCTATAACATTAACACCAGGAACTATTACTGTTGAGAAAAAAGAAGGAAATTTAAAAGTATTGTGGATAAACTGCACAACTAGAGATACAAAAAAAGCTGGTGAAATTATAAAAGGTGATTTTGAAAGGTTACTGTTAAAAGCCAGTAGATTAAAATCAAGTAGAAATTTTGAAAAAGTCTCATAGAGAGGGGTGGAATATGTTTTCAGCAATAGTAATGACGATTATAACTTTGCTTGGGTTAGGGAGTTTGATTCGAATAATCTATGGCCCATCAATTTGGGATAGAATATTGGGACTGAATTTATTTTCTTCAAAAATAACAATGCTTATTGTAATTTTTGCTCTTATGAAAGATAAGTCATTCTTTTTGGATATTGCAATTGTATACGCACTTCTTGGATTTATTTCTATTATATTCATATCTAGATTTATTATGAAAAAAGGTAAAATTTAATAAGAGGTGATAATATGAGAGAAATAATTGGAAACTCTGCTATTGTTTTTGGTTTGGTTTTTATGAGTTTTGGTATTCTAGGGCTATATAGGTTTAAAAAATTCTACTCAAGAGCATTGTCTGCATCAACTATAGATACAGTTGGATTTATAAGTATTATGGCTGGTGTAATAATAAAACGTGGAATGGATTTTTTTTCATTAAAAGTATTTTTGATAATGATTATAGTTATGATAATTAATCCAGTTGCATCACATGCTATAGTTCGATCAGCATATAATAGTGGATTTAGAGAAAAATAGAAGTTTGTATAGCTGGAGGTAAAAGTTATGCTTAAAATTTTTTTGGTATTAGCTATTGTTTTTGCTTTTAAGGCAATTACTACAAATAAATTAAGAGTTTCAATAATAACTATGGGTATTTTTTCTTTAATTAGTTCATTTTGTTACTTGCTTTATAGTGCTCCTGACGTAGCAATTGCTGAGGCTGTTATGGGGTGTACATTGAGTACTATTTTATATTTGGTTGCATTCCAAAAGTATAAGATTTTTTCAATATATTATATTGTTAAGAATAATAATGGGACATATATAAATAATGAAATAAAAAGAAGAACAGAAATAGAAAGTATTATAGAAAAATTCTGTAAAAATAAAGAGTTGGAACCCCATGTTATTTACACCTCAGAAGATGTAGAACATATAAAATCAGCACATGAGTATGACTTAATAGTAGTACAGGATGGAAAAGACTTAACCTTGTTTGGTAGAGAGGATAACTATTTACTTGAAGGATTAGAAGATCATATATGCTTTGAATGTGATGCGAATCTTCATTTTGAAATAGAAGGAATTCTTGAGGAGGAAGTGTTCGAGGAGGAGATTTTGTAATGGAGGATAAAAATTCAATTAGAAAAATGCTTATAGCGTCATATATTATAATTATTGCCTCTGTGACTTTGTATTTATATTATAGAAGTATGGAGAGCTTTCCCAATGAAATCGTTAACTATTATTTGAATAATGCACTAAAGGATACAGGAGCAGAAAATGTTGTTACTGCCATTTACTTAAATTATAGATTGTATGATACATTTTTTGAAGCATTAATGTTGCTTATTAGTGTAATAGGTATAATTCATTTTTCCAGACATGATAGTAATAGTCATATAGAACCAGTAAAAGAAACAGGTGTGGTGACTTGGGAAGATTCTCAATTAATATCCATAATAGGTGGATTCTTGTTCCCTTTTATTATGATTTTTGGAAGCTATATAATTTTCAATGGACATAGATCACCAGGTGGAGGCTTTCAAGGTGGTGCAGTATTAGCATCAGTTTTTATAATAAAATTTTTGGTATCTCAAACTCATAATATTAGCTTGAATTTTTTGCATAAAGCAGAAAAAGTATTATTTATTTTAATTATACTTATTGGGGTTGGATATTTATTCTTAGGAATAAACGTAGGAAATGGTTATTTAAACGAGTATTACTTGGTACTTATGAATTCACTAATTGGTATGAAGGTATTTTGTGGATTATCTATTATTTTCTTTAGATTTGTTTTTTATGAAAGTAGGTGATTAATTGAAATTTTTAGATTTTATTAATGGAGAGACAACAAGTATAATATTATTTTTTTTAGGTTTTTACGGTCTCGTAGTAAGAAGAAATATTATAAAAACAATAATTTCTTTTGGTATAATTCAATCTGCAATAATATTATTTTTCGTAACTATAAATTTCGATTCTGGAGATGTGGCACCTATTGGTTCAAATCTAGGAAATCATGTTGCAGATCCGGTGCCTCAGGCTTTAATGATAACTGCCATTGTAATTGGAGTTGCTGTTACAGCTGTTTCTCTTACTATGTTTATAACACTATATCATAAATTTGGTACAACAAATTGGGAAAAAGTAAAAAAGAAAAGGGTGGGCAAATAATGATAAATTTATATGTTTTTATATTAGGACCCATTTTGATAGCCACACTTTTATACTTGTTTCAGAGAAAGTATACAAAATTGTTTTCCATTATATTTCAGTTTATATTATTTATATTATCAATTAAAAATTTTATATATGTTAAAAATAATTCTATAATAATTGAGAATTTAGGTGGGTGGAATAATAATTTAGGAATTACATTGAGAGCGGACTTGCTTTCATCTGTTTTAGTTACGTTAACATTATTTTTGTTTCTAGCAATGCTAATATACAGTTATGATAAACATTATATTAGTAGTTTATTTTTATTTCTGTTTCTTATACTTCAATCTTTGATAATAGGAGTGTTTTACAGCGAAGATTTATTTAATTTATATGTTTTATTAGAAGTATCAACTATGGTAGTAAGTGTATTAATTATGTTTAAGAAAGATAAAAGATCTATTTATGATGGTATGCTGTACCTTTTGATTAATATAGCTGCAATGACTATGTTTTTGTTTGCTATAGGATATTTATATAAAGTATTTGGTGTACTTAATATTTATAGTATTAGTGAAAAAATGGTTTATATAAAAGATAATAAGATTATGATATTCCCATATGCACTAATGATTACAGCCGTGGGTCTGAAATCTGCTTTGATGCCTTTATTTAGTTGGCTTCCAAAAGCTCATGGAACACCAAGTGCTCCTTCTATTGTATCTGCTATATTATCAGGATTATATGTAAAGACAGGAATTTACTTATTTATAAGAGTCCAAGATATGTTTCTACCAGCTTTTGATACAGCACATATTTTCTTGATAATGGGGTTGCTAACAGGTATTGCTGGATTTTTTCTAGCCATATGTCAAACAGATATAAAATTAATTTTAGCATATCACACAATATCGCAAATTGGATTAATTATGGTTGGACTTAATTATCCAACAACATATTCATATTGGGGTGGGATTTATCACATATTAAATCATGCAATATTCAAGTCTACACTATTTTTAACTGCGGGCTTGATTATTGAAGAGTATAATACAAGAAATATTTATGAAATTAGAGGGGTATTCAAAAGGATGCCATTAATAGCTATAGCCTCAATTTTAGCTATTTTTGGTATAACGGGAGCACCACTTTTTAATGGGAGTATTTCAAAGTACCTTATTCAAAGTGGCGCTAAAGGAACATTAATGGAATATGGAATAATATTAGTGAATTTTGGTACAATAATTTCCTTTATCAAATATTCTTCAATGTTTTTCAATGATAAAAATAAAAAGTCAACTGAGAATAATGTGAAAAAGAACAAAAGAATTAAAATAAATAGAACTTTAGTGGTATTGGTATTAGGAATGGTATGTTTTTTAGGTGGTATATTAGGTGAACAAATTGTTTATATATTATTCAATCAAAAGATTCATATAAGTGTTGAAGCATATTATCATAAGGCACAGATTTATTTTATAAGCCTGGTTGGAGGATATTTAGTTTACAAATTTGTAATACTTAGATGGCATTTGCTGCATAAAGTTAGAGAAATAGAACTAAGTTTTAATTATATATGTCTTTCTATAGTTAGTTTCTTTTTCTTTATGACCATTATAATGAACCTTGTTGTTTAAAAATAACAATTTCCAAAGTAAATATTATGAAGAAAATAATATTTAATAGTACATTGCGATATGGACATTTATGAGTGATAAGTGACAAGTGATGAGTGACAAGTTATGGATACCTTTCGATAAATCGAAAGCTTTTAATTAATTAATTAATTAATTAAAAGATGAAATGATTTCTTTTGCGTCAGCAAAATATAGATAAAGGCTTAATTTAAGATTTTCTGCAAGAAAATCAACCACAACTTGTCACTTGTAACTTATCACTTGTCACTAATAAAGATAAATCTCCGAAGTAGTTTATATATTAAAGCACTTACAACTTATAACTAAAATAAAATGTGAAGCTTGCTTCGTATTTTATACCACATAAACCGGTGTTCCCATAGGAATATTGAAAAAGATAAATTTGGCATTGTCAATGGCTAATCGTACACAACCATGGGATATTGCTCTCCCTAGAGTGCCGTTTACAACTTGACCTTTATTGTTTAGTAAAACAGTGTGAAGACAATAATCACCATAAAAGGCTGTGAAGTATTTACAAATGATATTGCTACTAACCCTAAAATAGTAACCTTTGGCACGTACAGAATAAAGTCCTTTAACAGTTGGGCTAGATGAACAGCCGGATGCACAGGAAAAAGTCTTTATTAGTTGCCAATGTTTATTTACACTTGAAAATATATTGACATTTTGATTACGAGTATTTATCCAAATGATATAATTTGTTTTGCTTTCTATATTTTTCTTTGTTATATATTCTTCCGCACTTTTTATATAATCAGGTGAAATTTCATCACCTATGTCCGATCTTGTGAGTGTTTTTAATTTGGTTTCTTCAGTTGCAAATTTATTTAGTTCTTTTAATGTTTCAGGGCCAACAATTCCGTCGGGAGACATTCCTAATCTAAATTGAAAATTTAACACAGCGTCTAAAGTAGCTTGACCAAAAAATCCTGTTAATTCAATGTTATAACCAAATTTGTTCAATTTCTTTTGGATTTCTTTAACATCATCACCTTTATTGGTAAGAACAATTCTTTCTCTAAATTGGACTACAGGAGGACATACTCGCTGAAGGGTTTTACTAATATATAACTTTTCATTTTGTAGACTATGAACCTCGTCTAAAGGTGTTTTAGTATATTCAGATTCATTATCATCAATTTTAATGTTATTACCATCCATTATTTTTGGTAAAGTTGCATTACGATAGCTGATAAATATGGAAAATACAATTAAAATGAAAAATAATAATCTCACTATCTTTTTTGTCAAACATCTCACCCTCTACTTTTCATGTTTTAATTTAGCTTTCAAGAAGTTAACTGAAAGTCATATACTATTTCTATTTAATAAGAAAAATATATATGCTTGAAATTTATAAAATCATTAAAACATGAAAAGTAAATAATTTAACAAAAAAGCAAAAGAGCAAGCGGTAATCGCCTGCTCTAATATAGTGTTAACAGAAGGTTTAATTATAGTATTTACTCCTTACATTGGTCATCGTAACATAGTTACTTGCAACATGAGCTTACTTTACTGCGATTTTTCACTAAAGAAAATCGCCCTGAATCTCCAATAGAGACACCTCCAGTAAAAACAAATCATAGACTCGTAAATAGACAACTTAAGAAAAGTTATCTAATAGTTACTTTCCTCACTATCCCTAAATTCTTTCAATAATTAAATCCCTCTGACATTTATTATGGTTCCCGATTACTAAAAATATATTCATAAAATATTTAACTATATAACTATAAAATGGATTAAAAAGAAAAAGTGAATGAAATAATATTAATTTGTCGAAATAGGCAAAAAATTGATTTAAAATGGAGTTTGCTATATAATCAATCACATGAGGGATTTACAATAAATTTTGAGCGGTGGGGCTATGATGAATATAAAAATAACTTTTTACAAATTTACATTTGCTTTTATTTTTATTTTTTTAGTGGTTATAGGTATAAGTAATAATGTATGCGCAGAAGAAATATATAAAAAGAATATCCTAATACTTGATTCCAATCATGATGGATATAAGATTTCTAATGATTTTATACTAGGAACTAAATTTATTTTCAAAAAAGATGAAGAAGTTCCGGACTTTATCCTTGAGCACATGGATAGTAAGAGGTTTAGTGAAAAAGAGTATTTTGAAAGCTTAAAAGAAATGTATTCCACAAAATATAAAGATAAAAAGATTGATTTGATTGTATCTATAGATGAACCAGCATTTGAATTTCTAGAAAAATATCATGAAGAACTTTTTAAAGATGTTCCAGTGGTTGCTACAGCAGTGAATTATTTTGATACAAAGCGGATTGAAGAAAATGAGGAGTTCACAGGTATATTACAAAATATTGAAATTAAACCTACTATTGATATTGCATTAGAACTTCAACCTAAAACAAAGAAAATTCAATTTATAATGGATAAAACATCAATAAATCCGTATTATAGAAAATTAGCAGATGATGTAATGAAAAACTTTCAAGGTAAGCTTAAATATTCAATTTTTGAGACTTCAACATTAACAGAACTTGAAGAGGAGTTTAATAAATTAGAATCAGAAGATGGAACTATTGTTTTTATGTTTCCAACATATTTTGAGGATCATGGTAAATATATATCATGGGATCATGGTATTCAATCAATAATTGAAAATTCAAATGTACCAGTATATACATCATGGGCTATATATCTTTCAAAGGGTATTGTAGGTGGTAAGTTATCTTTTGCATTTTTCAACGCAAGTGAAGCTAGTAATTTAGTGAAAGAGGTTCTTGCTGGTACACCTCCTTCACAATTAAAAATTAAGGAATCAAAAACAGCTAAATACAATTTTAATTATCCTGTATTGGTAGAAAAATTTGGACTTGATATAAGTAAAATACCTGAGAATAGCAAAGTAAGTGGGGAACCAGATACAAAAGTTCATATTGAAAAGAAAAATTTATATGAATACTTTGTGATTCTAATTGTATTTTTAATTTTGTTGATTATTTATTTGTTAGCAAATATTCTAAGAAGGAAAAAGGCTGAAAAAGGATTAAAAGATGCAGAAAAAAGGAAAATACTTCTTAAACAAATGGAGAAGTATGAAAAGTTAAGGTCTGAATTTTTTGCTAATATATCCCATGAGTTGAGAACTCCTATTAATGTAATAACAAGTGCACTTCAATATATTGATATGGTTTACGAAAATGGAAAGTTTGAAGAAAATAAAGATAAGGTATTTAGGTATAGGGACAGTATGTACCAAAATTGCTATAGATTATTGAGGTTAATAAATAACTTAATCGATATTACAAAAATTGATTCAGGATATCTTGAAATAAGTAAGCATAATTATAATATTGTTAATGTAGTTGAAGAAGTTACTATGTCTGTATTTAGTTTAGTTGAAAGCAAAGGAATTAATTTGGTATTTGACACAGACTTCGAAGAGAAAATTATGGCTATTGACCCAGATATGATTGAAAGAATAGTTCTAAATCTATTATCAAATGCTGTTAAGTTTACTGATAAAGGGGGAACTATAACTGTATTTATGCATGATAAAGGAGATGAAATTGAAATATCCGTAAAAGATAGTGGTATCGGTATTCCAAAAGAAAAACTTAATTTAGTATTCCAAAGATTTGTACAAGTTGAAGAAACTTTGGAAAGGAATAAAGAAGGAAGTGGTATAGGATTATCATTAGTTAAATCTCTAGTAAACTTACATAACGGTGAAATTAGAGTAGAAAGTGAATTTAATAATGGCGCAGATTTTATAGTACAATTACCGGTGTTGATTAATGATGGTGAGGAGTGTGCGGATATATCATTCGTTAAAGAATTAAATACAGAAAAGGTAAATATAGAGTTTTCAGAAGTATAGAGAAAAAACATGTTAAGTATCCAGAAAAAAACATTGTAGCATTCTAATTTGTGTGCTATAATCAATAAGAAAATGAATATCTTTAAAATAGTCCAGAGAGGCTGGTAAGATTAATATTGTTATAAAAAGCATATGATATGCTTTTGATTAGTGTGATTATAACTTCTTGCCAGCAGGTAAGAAGTTTTTTTGTAGTTAAAAAATTATAAATTTTTAATTCAGTCCTGTGAGACTGGAAAGAGGAGGCTTTTTTTATGTCAGAAAATGTTTTAACAAATTCAAAAGAAACATCAAAGGGTTTTGAAAATTCAAAGAAAGTGATTTTAGCACTTCAACACTTGATTGCAATGTTTGGTGCAACAGTATTAGTTCCAATAATTACAGGTTTTAATCCAGCGGTTGCATTAGTAGCAGCAGGTTGCGGAACATTAATATTTCACTTTTGTACAAAGAAAAAGGTTCCAGTATTTTTAGGCTCATCTTTTGCATTTATCGGAGGGATTTTAACCGTAAAGGCCGAGTTTGGTGATTTGGCATATGCACAAGGTGGAATCATAGTAGCAGGATTTATTTATATATTGCTATCATTCGTTATTAATAAAATAGGAGTTAAGCGTCTTAATAAAGTTTTACCTCCACATGTAATCGGGCCAATGATTATTGTAATTGGTATGAGTTTGCTTCCAGTGGCAGTAGATATGGCTGGAATAGCTATTACAAGCTCATCTATAAATGTTGCTTTCCCACAAGTTTTTATTGCGATTTTAACATTCTGTACAGCTATAGGAGTTAATAAATTTGCAAAAGGATTTGCAAGACAGTTATCAATATTAATTGCAGTAGTATTTGGATATATAGTATCAGCAATTGTAGGAATATTAGATGTATCAGCGATGACAGATGCTCCATTAGTTGCGATTCCAAGTTTCACAGCACCAAAATTTGCTTTAGGAGCAATTCTGATGATAGCTCCAATAGTTTTAGCAGTATTCATGGAGCACGTAGGAGATATTACTACCAATGGTTCTGTAGTAGGAAAAAACTTTGTTCAAGATCCAGGTTTAAATAGAACATTATTAGGTGATGGACTTGCTACTTTGTTTGCAGGTTTTATAGGCGGACCAGCTAATACCACTTATGGTGAAAATACAGGAGTTCTTGCAATTACTAAAAATTATGATCCTGCAATACTTAGATTAGCGGCGGTATTTGCTATAATACTTGGATTTGTAGCTAAAATAGGAGGATTTTTAAGAACAATCCCAGTTCCAGTAATGGGTGGAATAAGCTTTATGTTGTTCGGAATGATTTCATTAATAGGTATTCAAACAATCAAAAACAATAAAGTAGAATTTAATACTAAAAATATAATAGTTATGGCTACAATAGTTATAATTGGATTAGGTACTGTTTATCTAAGCAAGTATTTTAATATCAATTTAGGAATTCCACTATCAAAGACTAATGAAGGATTGAAACTTACAGGTCTTAGTTTAGCAGCAATAGTAGGAGTTATATTGAATGTAGTTTTGAATGGGGTAAAATCAGAAAACTAAAATATTTTAATGATATATAACACTTCCTTTCCTGTTAAATGGATTGGGAGTGTTTTTTTTATTGTTTAGGAAAGTATAAATTTTTCTGATGATTAAACGATGTTTAAATGCTGTAAAATCAATATCTTGCAGGGTTATGTAAAATAATTACACTAATTTATACTTTCCATCCTTCACTAGCCTAAAAAAGCATATATAGCGTAAAAGTCATCGTAACAAACTTTAGAAATTCTTGTTCATTTTCGTAATATATGCGTTAAGAAAAATTATTGTTTGAGCTTGCGAGTTATAATTTTTTAGCATTTATTTAAGAAAATGAATTAGAATTTCTTAGTGAAGTGGAGTGATTTTCTAGCTATATATGCCTTTGTTCTTGTGGTTTAAAACAATGCTGATATTAAAATAGATTTGAAATTGAAATAAAATACGAACTAAAAGAGTGACAAGTGATAAGTTACAAGTGACAAGTTAAGGTTGATTTTCTTGCAGAAAATCTTTAACTAAGCCTTTATCATCTTCGATGATGGGATGATGTACTTTTGCTAACGCAAAAGTAATTATTTATCTTTTGTTCAATTAAAAGCTTTCGCTTGCGAAAGGTGTCCACAACTTGTCACTTATCACTTGTAACTATAAATTTGGAACTTGTTCGCAATTTATAATTATTGCGTAAGTTTATTCTAATTAACAAACTATAAAGTACAGTATAAAAAAAGTGAATATTGTTACAAAAAAGCAGAATAATTATACTTATTTTTATAAAACACTTGAAATTAGAGGCATTAAATAATATAATTTATTAAATTAAGTAAATCTAGGGGTGAATTAAATGAAATGTTCTAGAAGGATTTTAGGGGTGGAAGCATCACCGGTAAGGAAGCTTGTTCCTTATGCTAATGAAGCGGTAAAAAACGGGAAAAAAGTATATCATTTAAATATAGGGCAACCTGATATAAAGACACCAGAATTATTCATGGATGCAGTTAGGAAATATGATAAAGATACAATAGCCTATGTGCCATCAAATGGATTACCAGAGCTTATAGATGCTGTAAGGGGTTATTATAGCAATTATGGAATGGAGTACGCATTTGATGAGGTACTTATAACACAAGGTGGTAGTGAAGCATTATTGTTTACTCTATTAGCACTGCTTGATGTAGGAGATCAAGTGTTAGTTGTTGAACCTTATTATGCTAATTATAATACTATTTTTAGAGCATTGGAAATAGATGTAGTAGCAATAAAATCAAAATCAGAAGAAGGATTCCATTTACCATCGAAAGAGGTTATTGATGAAGTTATCAAAAATAATCCAAAAATAAAAGCAGCTTTAGTTACTAATCCTAATAATCCTACGGGAACGGTATATACAAAAGAAGAAATGAAACTTATTACTGATGTTGTAAAAGAAAATGATATTTTTGTTATATCAGATGAGGTATATAGAGAATTTGTATATGAAGGATCAGAATGTGCAAGTTTAGGTACAATGGAAGGCTTGGACCAAAACCTTATTATTATTGACAGTATTTCAAAGCGTTATTCCGCGTGTGGGGCAAGAATCGGATGTGTTTTATCAAAAAATAAAGAAGTTATATCTCAAATATATAAAATGTGCCAAGTTAGATTGGCAGCTCCAGAACTTGAACAAATAGGAGCTATTGCACTATATCAAACTCCGCAAACTTATTTTAAGGAAATTAATGCAGAATACACTAGACGAAGAGATGTATTGTTTGAAGAACTAAACAAAATGGAAGGTGTTGTATGCTTCTTACCAGAAGGTGCTTTCTACACAATGGTAAAGCTTCCAGTTGATGATGCAGAAAAGTTTGTTATATGGTTGTTAAGTGAATTTGAAATTGATGGTGAAACCATAATGATGGCACCAGGGGAAGGATTTTATGCAACAGAAGGTGCAGGAGTAAATGAAGTAAGAATTGCATATGTACTAAATGAAAAAGATTTAAGAAAAGCTATGCATATATTAGGCGAAGGATTAAAGCAATATCCGGGGAAAACAAATTAGTTTTAATGCACAATGCACAATTCACAATTCACAATTGTGAAAATATAGTGACAAGTTACAAGTGATAAGTGACAAGTTACAAGTGATAAGTGACAAGTTGATGATACCTTTCACTCTATGAAAGCTTTTAATTAAACAAAAAATAAAAATATTTCTTTTGCATAGCAAAAGTACAATTTCTTTCATTGAAGATGATAAAGGCTTAGGTTTAATTTTTTCTGTCAGAAAATAATCCTGAATTTATCACTTGTCACTACTATAGATTATAGATAAGTTTTTTAAAACTAAGAATAAATTATTAAGGAAAGAGATTGTTTAAGAATAAGTTCTACTAATTTCATTTAAAAAACATATAGAGTTTTTAGTTCAACTAATTATTTATACAAGTCCAAAACTCATAAATACCTGAGATTTTGTACATGTATAAATAAAGTTTCACAATAAAAACTCTTAACCAAATATTTTTAAATGAAAAGTAGAACTAATTCTTAAGCCAACTCATAATAGGGGGGCTTTATTTTGGAAAAAGTGGTTGTGGCAAAGTTCGGGGGAAGTTCTTTAGCCAATGCAGAACAATTTAAAAAAGTAAAAAACATAGTAGGAGCAGATGCGAGCAGGAAATTTATTGTTCCTTCAGCACCAGGAAAAAGAAGTAGTGATGACTATAAGATTACAGATTTATTTTATCTATGTCATGCTCACGTAGAACAAAATATTTCTTTTGACGGTGTGTATAAATTTGTAGAAGAAAGATATTCTGGTATCGTCAAAGATCTTGGATTAGATATAGATATAAACAAGTATTTGGCAGAAGTAAAAGAAAATATTACTAAAGGTGCTAGTAGAGATTATACTGCAAGTAGAGGGGAATACTTAAATGGTTTGATTTTATCAAATTTTTTAGGATATGATTTCGTTGATGCAGCTGAATTGATTAAGTTTGATGAGGCAGGATGTTTTGATTCCGTATTGACAGAAAATGCTATTGGAGAAAGATTTGCGAAAGATAAAATAGGAAAAGGTGTTGTAATCCCAGGATTTTATGGTTCAATGCCTGACTGTGAAATAAAGACATTCTCAAGAAGTGGATCAGATGTAACTGGTTCAATAATTGCTCATGGAGTAAAAGCAGATTTGTATGAAAACTGGACTGATGTATCAGGTTTACTAATGACTGATCCTAGAATAGTAGAAAATCCAAAACCTATTGCAAAGATAACTTATAAAGAACTTAGAGAGTTATCTTACATGGGAGCGAGTGTTCTTCATGAAGATGCAGTATTCCCAGTATTAGAAGATGGAATACCTATAAATATCAAGAATACAAATAGACCAGAGGATAAAGGTACATTAATAGTAGGAGATAATGAAGTTGACAACGTAGGATCTATTACAGGTATTGCAGGTAGAAAGAATTTTACAGTAATTGCTGTAGAAAAAACTTTGATGAATGCTGAAATTGGATTTGGTAGAAGAATGTTATCGGTACTTGAAAGTTATGGTGTATCTTATGAAAATACTCCATCTGGAATAGATACTATGTCTGTTGTAGTTGATGATTCGCAAATCAAAGGAAAGTTAGATAAGATATTAAAAGAAATAACTAGAACGTGTAATCCAGATGCTATTCATGCTATACCAAGCATGGCATTGATTGCAACTGTTGGTAAAGGGATGGCTCGTTCAGTTGGTGTAGCAACAAAAATATTTGGTGCACTTGCAAAAGAAAATGTAAACATAAGAATGATAGATCAAGGTTCTAGTGAAATGAATATTATAATTGGTGTTGAAAACCATGATTTTGACAAAGCAATAAAAGCTATATATAAGGAATTTGAATAAAAAGAAATTATAAAAGTTATTAAAGGATGATTTTGGAAAATCATCCTTTTGTTTTATGCAAAATTCATATAAATGTAATAATATTTAGGTTTTACATTTCATAAATTTATGTTATAATTTCAAAGAACATTGTGAATTATAATGCATTAAAACTGGAAATATATTCTGTTAAATTTATTTAAATAAAATAAAGTGGTTTATAAAGTATTAATTTGGACAAAATAAGATAACGAAGGATATTTAGAGTAAGCAAATTATATTTAAAAATTAAAATAGTAGCCTTTTTATTAAGGAATATAAGTACATATTGGTAGTGAAAAATAGGTTTATGGGGGTAGACTGATGAATGAAGTTAATGATTATATAAGCTACGTTAATAAAAATGAACAAGATATGTCTGAAAAATATGAAAAGAGTTTTGGATACTTTTTAGTAAAAAGATTGATAGATTTGATTGGATCTATTTGTGGATTGGTTTTACTAAGTCCTCTCTTGACTGTAATAGCAATAATAATAAAATGTGATTCAAAAGGACCAATTTTCTTTGTTCAAGAAAGAGTTGGTTTTGCTGGAGAAGTATTTAAAATGTATAAATTCAGGTCAATGTGTATGGATGCAGAGTGTAAGCTTGATGGTTTGAAGGAATCTAATGAAATGTCAGGTCCTATGTTCAAAATGACTGATGATCCACGAATAACAAAAATAGGTAAATTTATCAGAAAAACAAGTATTGATGAACTTCCACAGTTATTGAATGTTTTAAAGGGAGAAATGTCTTTAGTTGGACCACGTCCTAATTTGCCTAGAGAAGTAGTTCAATTTGAAAATTGGATGAAGGATAAATTTTTGTGTAAACCAGGATTAACTTGTTATTGGCAAGTTATGGGTAGAAACGATATTGATTTTGAAGAGTGGATGGAACTAGATATAAAATATCTAAAAGAAAGAAGTGTTTTCGTGGATATAAAACTGATTTTTCAAACAGTTGGAGTGTTGTTTGGAGATGAAAAAGCTAAATAAAGTCAGAGAGTGGTGAATTATGAATATTTCTGTTATTATAGTGAATTACAAGAATTATGAACTTACTGAGCAATGTGTAAAATCTGTTATAAATACTGTTGAATCAAAATTAGACTATGAAATAATAATTATTGATAATAATTCACAAAATGAAAGTTTTAATTATTTGAAAAATAAATTCAAAGAATATGATTTTATAAAAGTCATTGAAAATAATAAGAACGTAGGTTTTGGGGCTGCAAATAACTTGGCGGCTTCTAAAGCGACTTCAGAATATTTATTGTTTTTGAATCCTGATGTTGTAGCGTTAGATGATTCTATACTTTCAATGTATAATAGAATACTTAATGATGAAAATACAGGATTGATATCATGCAAATTGCTTAATGGAGATATGACATTACAATATTCATGTCGTAGATTTATGAAATTTGGAGATTTTTTGTTTTCTAGAACACCTTTAAGACATCTTATACAATCGAATAGAGCTAATGTTATAGATGATGATTATCTGATGAAAGATTACGACCATGCTAGCGAAAAGAAAGTTGATTGGGTAATGGGATCATGTATGCTTTTGAGCAAAGAAACATTTAATAAAGTAGGTGGATTTAGTAAGGAATATTTTATGTATTTTGAAGATGTTGATTTATGCTATAAAATTAATGCTATAAATAAAGGTGTTTTATATTATCCGGAAGCTAAAATGATCCACTTGCATAAACAGCAAAGTAAAAAAAATATAAACAAGCTTACTTTTATTCACTTGTCTAGCATGATTAAATTCTATAAGAAAATATATAAAAACAATAAAAGAGGAATCATGGGAATCAATACAAACCAAATTAATATGACGGAGGTTGAAGATGATTAACTCGAATGAAAAATTTAATAGTATATGGTTATATATAATACTTGCCGAATTAGTTTTTGGAGGATTAGGTCATTTGTTTGGACTTCCAATTAGAAATTCTATTTTTGCGTTTACTTTTTTCTATGCAATTTATCTCGTTATAAAAAGAGGAGCTACAATAAAAAAGAGGACTTTATTATATATTTTTGTTATAATAGGGTATGGAGTTTATGGTTCTATAATTGGATTGATACATGGGAATGCAATTAGGGACATTATTTCCAACGCTAATGTTTTTGCGGCTATACTATATAGTGTGATTTACTTGGTGTTGATTGATAGTAATAAGAATGTTTTAAAAAAACTTGTTGATTTGTTTGTAATTTATGCTGATATTTTAGCTATAATAGTATATGGGATTTTCCAATGGAGTAATTATGCTATAATGAATGGAATTAATCCTGTAGAGTTATTAGTTGATTTCCAAAAAATCACACAATATGGATTGATCACTCAATTGTTGTATGGAAATACATATGCAAAAGTATATGCATCAGGAGGTATATTCTTTCAAGTAGCTTTTGCTATATGCTTGCTTAGATTAGCTTATATGGACAAAATCAAACTAGCGAGTTTTGAAGCTATTAGTATCATAATATTGATTATGGGTATTATTTCAACTGGAACACGTGGATATTGGTTAGGGGCTTTCTTAGTTATTGGATTCACTATTTTTGTTATAAAAGGAGCAAAGAAAATACCTTTGATTTTGAATTTTTTATTAATAACTATAATTGCAGCAACATTGGTAGTTGCACCAGGTATGACAATGATGAAAATCTATAGTGATTCTACTTCAACAACAGAATCAAATCATAAGGGTGGATTAGTAGGTGATATTTTCAAAAGAGCAAATTCAGCTACAGATTTTTCAGAAGAAGAAATTTCAAATAATTTAAGAGGGGTACAATTTAGACATCTTATGAATAAGGTAAAAGAAAATCCTGTGTTTGGAAGTGGATTTGGTAGTAGAATAGAAGCTTACGCTGAAGAAACAGAGAGGGGTTCTCTTGATTTTGAACTTTATTATTTTGAATTATGGTATAAAACAGGAACTGTAGGTATGTTGATATTGTTTTTAGGTGTGGCTCATTTGTTCTATAATTGTTATAAAGTTGCATTACGTTGTAGTCGTGACGAATCAACATTAATAAAAGGCTGGACAATTGGATTTATATCTGTCGGTGGTTCAAGTGCTACAAATCCATATCTTGCAGGTATGTTTGGATTCTTTATTTTGGTGTTTTTGATTGTAATAATAGATTTGTTAGATAGGGATAGTAAAGAAATTTATTTAGGGTTTTGATATGAAGTAATATAATATAAAGGGGGGCAAGCTTTGTTTAACAAGAAATTTAAATCAATTCTTTTGGGAGTACTGATACTTTCAATTACTTTGGCTTTTTCCGGAAATATTGCCAACGCGGCAGGAACAAATGGTTGGAAGTCTAGCGGGAATAGTTGGTATTACTATGTAAATGGTAAAATGAAAACTAATGCCTGGGTACAAGATTCCTTTAAACTATGGTATTATATGGGATCCAATGGAGTTATGAAAACTAATTCATGGGTTCAAGATTCAGCTAAAACATGGTATTTTATGGGGAGTAATGGAGCTATGAAAACAGGCTGGGTTAATACTGGAGGTAAATGGTATTACATGAAGTCAAATGGAGCAATGAAAACTGGTTGGCTTTCAAGTGGTGGCAAGTGGTATTATATGAATACTAGTGGAAGCATGGTTGCAAGTAAATGGATTGTTTCTGGTGGTAAAAATTACTACATGAATGCTGGTGGTGATATGGCTGTTAATACAAAAACGCCAGATAACTTTTTTGTTGGTGCTGATGGAGCATGGGATGGCAAACCAGCAGGTGGAGATGATTCTGATGATTCTAATTCGGAATCATTTAATGTTATATCTATAGAATAATATACTTTTTTTAAGAATAATAGTAATTTGAATTAAAAAATATGCTTAAACGCTTCCGAAGCAATAAAGAAGCTATAAAAAGTAAGTTGGTCTTAAAATAAATTTAAGCCAACTTATTTTTGTTATAGAAGAAATATGATATAATTTCTGTGTACAACAAAGAAGAGGAAGGAATGGATAAAATGCTTATTAATAATTTTAAAATATCTTATGCTCAAAAGGATGAAAATAGGATTTCTAAACTTGCCAAGAAACTTGATCTTGAAGATTTAAATTCTATAAACGATATTAAAGAAAATGCTATATCTTTTAGAACGATATATATATATGAAACAGAAGAGTGTGTAGAGGCAAAAGTATTTATAATAAATTCAACAAAACAAAATATTAATTTTGATTATCTACCTTTGAAAATAATAAATAAAGATAAAGAAGTAGTTGCATCTGAATACATTAAGTTAGTTGATATTGGAGAAATACCTCCAATGAATATAAGACCTTTTAGTATATTCTTTAGTAAGAATAGTTTGGTAGTAACAAAAATTATAGATGAAGAATGTTCAGTGATAATGGAACATGATAAAATGGGAGCCAAAATATCCAATAGAACAACTATAGAACATATTGATAATAATATACCTCTATATGATAAAAGAATTATTGAAAAGTATGTAGAAAATATGCCACCAATAATAACAAATAATTTCAAAATAAATCATTACAAAAGTGGTATTGATGAAGATAGAAATATTTTTTCTATTGTAATATTATCTAATGGATATGATAAAAATTTAGAAGTCGCTAATCTTAGTGTGATTTATATGGACGAAGGTGACATAATACAAGCAAAGAAAAGAATTAAAAAATCACCTACAGTAAAAGCCAATTCTACATCTGTTATAAAAATAATACTAAATAAAGATGATATTATAAAAGAAACTTTTAATCCAGAAAAATGTAAAGTGAAATTTGCATAATTATAATATGGGATCGTTTAAGAATAACTATTACTAATTCTTAAGCCGACACTAAAGAGAGGGAAAAAATGAATATTCTAAAAAAAGTATTTAAAGATTATAGCAAAAAAGAAGTAAAAAAACTTCTGCCAATGGTAGATAAAATAGAAGCATTAGATGAAGAAATTCAAAAGCTTAGTGATGAAGAATTAAAAGAAAAAACTATTGAGTTCAAAAAAAGACTTCAGGATGGCGAAACTCTAGATGATATTTTGGTAGAGGCTTTTGCCGTAGTTAGAGAAGCATCTTTTAGAGTATTAGGATTGAAACATTATAGAGTTCAATTAATAGGCGGTATAGTATTACATCAAGGCAGAATATCTGAAATGAAGACTGGAGAAGGTAAAACTTTAGTGGCAACACTACCATCCTATTTAAATGCATTAGCTGGAAATGGAGTGCATATAATCACTGTTAATGACTATTTGGCAGAGAGAGATAAAATGCAAATGGGACAAGTTCATGAATTTCTAGGACTTACTACAGGGGTTGTAATACACGATCAGAACCCGGATGAAAGAAGAGAGCAGTACAATTGTGATATTACTTATGGAACAAATAGTGAAATAGGGTTTGATTATCTTAAAGATCATTTGGTAGGGAGAAAAGAAGAAAAGGTACTTAGATCTTTAAATTTTGCTATAGTTGATGAAGTTGACTCTATTTTTATAGATGAAGCAAGAACTCCACTGATAATATCAGGTAAAGGATCAAAATCTAACGAAATATACAAGGTGGCAGACTCTCTTGCGAAATCTCTAATTAAAGAAGTGGATTTTGAAATTGACGAAAAAACTAAATCAGTTTTATTAACAGAAGAAGGCATAGAGAAGATAGAAAAGTTTTATGGTATAGAAAATTATGCTAATCTTGAAAATTTAGATATACAACATCACACATTTCAAGCAATGAGAGCTAATTATATAATGAAGAATACAGTGGATTATATGATAGTAGATGGTGAAATTATGATAGTGGATGTTTATACAGGAAGAGCAATGGAAGGTAGACGTTTTAGTGAAGGGTTGCATCAGGCAATTGAAGCCAAAGAAGGGGTGGAAATTCAAGATGAAAACACAACTATGGCTACAATAACCTATCAAAACTTCTTTAGACTTTACAAGAAACTTTCAGGAATGACAGGAACTGCTGTAACAGAAGAAAAGGAACTTAAGGAAATTTATAACACAGATGTAGTAGTAATACCTACTAATAAACCAATAGCAAGAGTTGATAGAGAAGATTTGATATATAAAACAGAGCTTGGAAAATTCAAGGCGATAGTAGGGGATATAATAGAAACTCATAAAACAGGGCAGCCATTATTAGTTGGAACAGTTTCTATAGAAAAATCTGAATTATTATCAACTATGTTAAAAAGAAAAAGAGTACCACATCAAATTTTGAATGCAAAGTATCATAAAAAAGAGGCTGAAATAGTATCTAGAGCAGGAAAAGTTGGTATGATAACAATAGCAACAAATATGGCTGGTAGAGGAACAGATATAAAACTTGATGATGATGC
Source organism: Clostridium sediminicola (assembly GCF_050402865.1). Taxonomy (NCBI): domain Bacteria; kingdom Bacillati; phylum Bacillota; class Clostridia; order Eubacteriales; family Clostridiaceae; genus Clostridium; species Clostridium sediminicola. The sequence goes on along the minus strand of NZ_BAABMF010000005.1, from coordinate 176,869 downwards.
TTATAAGGCTGGCGGACTAAAGATTATAGGTACAGAAAGACATGGCTCTAGAAGAATAGATAACCAGCTTAGAGGGAGAGCGGGACGACAAGGGGATATAGGTGAGTCTGTATTCTATGTGTCCCTAGAAGACGATATAATTACGAGATTTGCTGGTGAGAGAGCTGAAGCTCTTGAGAAGAAGATGAAACTCCTTGAGGATGTAGCATTAGATCATAAAAAAGTAAAAGAATTAGTGGAAGATGCTCAAAGAAATATAGAAGGAGAACATTTTTCTCAAAGAAAAAATCTTATTAAATATGATGATGTTATAAATGAACAAAGGAAAGTAATCTATGACCAGAGAAATATTGTAGTGGAAAGTGTCGATTTACAAGAATATATACTTTCTATGTTCAAAGAAGTAATAGACTGTGAAGTGGATGCTTGCGTAATGAACGATGGTTATGAAGAAGAAGAACTCCCAAAATTGATAGAATTATTTAGAAATCTTTATTGTGGAGCTATGGAAATAACTAAAGAAGAATTGATGAAGCTAAATGGAGCAGAGATCAAAGAAAGATTATACTCTATAGCATTAGCAATATACAAAGAAAAAGAAGAGGGTTTTAGTGAGGAATGGAATAGAATTCAGAAGAGTACAATACTTAGGTTAGTTGATACTAGATGGATAGGACATATGGAAGAAATGGATAATCTGAAGCAATATATAGGTTATCAATCAATGATTCAAAAAGATCCAGTTATAATGTATAAATTACAGGGAAGCGAACTTTATTTAGAAATGTTATATAAATTGAAGAAAGATATTATCAAATCAATTTGTTATATAAAACATGGTAATAAAAGATAAATATATAATGGTTAAAGTACAAAAGTAATCAGTTTAACTTATTTTGTGCTTTAACCATCTTTTTATTTAAACTAGGAATTTTTGTGGATTATTAGAATATATATAGACTTGTAGGCAAGAGTTATTGTTGAAAAGAGCTTTTATACATACAAGAAGAATTTACCAAGTATGAAATATGGAAAAAAGGGTTGTAAAATGAATATTTTAGTATTATAATTACCTATAACTTCTAGTAAATACTCAACGATAAATATTTACAATCTAGTAACAAAAAAAGTCTTGCATACTTGGACAAGTTCTATTACAATAATATTGTGGTAGAATAACCCATACATAGTATATTATGCTTGGTATAGAGATTTTAAAACTTAAGATTATGTATATTATATAAATTTCTTGTTTTAAAATCAGGTTATTTGTTATAGTCTTTATGTTGTGAATTTTATGAACAACATAAAAAAAATATAAAAAATAAAAACAATAAGTTCAACAAGGGGTTTTGAAATTTCTTGCGAACTTATAAAATTAGGAGGAAAGATATTAATGAAAAAGTCAAAGAAATCATTAATTAGTGCAGTTACAGTGTTAAGTTCAGTAGCTACTATTGTAGCACCAGCTACTACAGCTTTAGCTGACACAACAAACGGTTGGGCTGTCAATGGACAATCATGGAACTATTATAATAATGGAGCTATGGTTAAAAATGGATGGGTTCAAGATGCAGGTAAATGGTATCTTATGGGTGCTGACGGTTCTATGGTAACTGGATGGGCTCAAGCAGGTGGAGTATGGTACTTCATGGGTGCTAATGGTGCTATGGTAACAAATACATGGACTCAAGATTCTGCTAAGAACTGGTACTACATGGGTGCTAATGGTGCTATGGTAGCAAACGGATGGGTTCAAGATGGTACAAGCAAAAAATGGTACTTCATGGCTGCTAATGGCACTATGGAAGTAAACAAATGGATTGTATCTGGTGGATTCAATTATTATATGGGTGCAACTGGATCAATGCTTACAGATACTACAACACCAGACGGATATAAAGTACTTGCTAATGGTACTTGGGATGGAAAAGGTAAAGAAGTTCCGGTACCTGAAAAATTAGAAATTAAATCAGTAACTTCAATTAATGCAGCTCAAATCCAAGTGAAATTTAACAAAGCTTTAACAGAAGCTGATTTAGAAGAAGCAGAAGACTTAGATAACTATACTTTAAATGATGTAGATGGAGACGAAATTGATGATGTATTTGCTTCAGTTGATGCAGAAGAAGGTTCAGACGCAGCTATATTAACTGTAGATCACGCAGCAGTAGTAAGTGAAGATTATGAAAATCAAACTAGTTATGAATTAGTTATTGGTGAAGATGTTGTTGGAAAAGAAGTAACTAAAACATTTAAAGTTTCTGATTTTGAAATTCCAGAAGCTGTGTCTGCAGAAGTTACTGGAATAAGAACAATAAAAGTAACAATGACTGAGCCTATTTTTTCTGATGACTATGAAAAAGCTTTCGAAGTTAATGATGGAGATTATTCAATAGAAAAAGTTTATTCTAGTAACAATGGCAAAGAAATGAATGTTGTTCTTTTCAGTGACATAAAAGATGGTGAAGAATTAACAGTTGCTGTTAAATCCGAAGCAGAAGACTTTGCTGGATATTCATTAAAGAAAGATACACTTAAAATAAAAGCAGATTTTGATACTTCAGCTTTAGCTATAGCTAGTTATAAAAAAGCAGAAGATAATGAAATAACTTTAGTATTTAATAAAGATATTAAGTTCGCTGATGATACAGATGCTACTCAAGTAGCTGTAAACACTACTAGTGGTGACTACAAAGGTTGGACTGATATATCTACGGATACACAAGACGGGTTATATCATAGTTCTTCTAAAAATAAAGTAGAAGCTGCAGAAATAGATGGTAATGAACTTACATTATACTTTGCAACTGATGATGAGTTACCAGAAACTGCTTATGTATATGTAGATGCTGATGTTTTAGAAGATTTATGGGAAACAAAAAATAATGATTTATTCATAAAAGTTAATGCAACTAAAGATCAAGTTAAACCAGAAGTTAAATCAGTTGAACAAGATGAAGATTCTAATGATAAAATAATCATTAAATTCTCTGAAGATATAGATGAAGATTCAGCAGAAGAAAGAGATAATTATACTGTTACAGACAAAAATGATGATAAAGTTAGAGTATCAAAAGCAGAAAAAACAGATACTGATGAAGTAACTTTAACATTATCTAAAGATTTAGAAAATGGCGATAAATATGAAGTGGTAATAGAAGATGTTGAAGACAAAGCTGGAAATAAAATGTCTGATGCTACTGAGAGCTTTGTAGCTGTAGAAACATCAGCAGTTACTGTAACTGACTTGACTTTAAGATACTATGATGAAGGTACAAGTAGTCAAAAAATAGTTGTTGACTTCGATACAAAAATGTTAGCTGATGGAAGTAGATATGCTATAGATAATCTTGATAACTATGATATGGATATCGAATATACAACTGCTGGCGGTACAAAAACGAATTATTCTATTAATTTATCAGATTATGATGATGCTTCTGTAAGAGCAATAGAGAATGATAATAAAGTAGAAATTAAATTACCAGGTAATGATCCTGACTTAGATGATGCTTTTAGTTTCAAAGTTACTGATGGTGATTCAATTAAGATTACTATGACAATAAGTAAAGTAGACGATGCTAATGAAAATAGAACAGATATAATGCAGAAACTAGTTGATGCAAAAGATTCTTCTTTAGGATTAGATGATGTTGATGAATCTCCAATAGCTGTAGATACAGAAACTATTAAAGTAGTATTAGAAGATGAATTTGATTTTGATAAGAATGATATTTTCCTTGAATACACTAATGGTAGTGCTGAAAAGGTTAAAATAATTCCATCTACTACAAAAGTTACTAAAGCTTCAGGAGTAACAACTATTACTTATACTTTAAAAGAATCTGATCAATTAGCATATAATGGAAAAATTGATGGAGCATATGAAGTTCATGTTAGAACTCTTGCAGATCCAGCTGATATTAAATCAGAAAATAGTTTTGGAGATAAATTAGTTGCAGATGCTGACTGGGTAGTAATGGATGAAATAGCTCCAGAATTAGCTTTGATTGATTTAGATGCAACTAATAAGACTTCAATCGTAGACGTAGCTCTAGACGATAGAAGTGACTATGATGATGCAGTAATAGTAACTGCTTTTGATGCTGATACTTATACTGCTACAGTAGTATTAAACTTTGAAGAAAAAATATTTAATACTAATCCGACTAAATATTTATTTGAAACTGATGATAGCAAAGCAGATGTAGAAACTGTAGCTATAAGTGGTAAAACAATCACATTAACAATTAAAGGTGATGGTGATGATTATAAAGTAGTAGATGATTTCTTAGGATTAGGAATCTCAACTGGTAGCAATGAAATATACGATGATGCTGATTATGCTCCACTTGATAATGATCGTAACAGTGCTGTAGTTAGTACAGAAATAGAAGCTGTAAATGATGCTGCAGTAGCATTAGCTAAAATAGATGCATATGCAGGAGATAATGCAAAACCAGAGCCAACAGTTGCAGATTATACAGTAGCAGGAGTAACAAAAGTAAATGCCGAAAACTTAGCAGCAGTAAACGCAGCAATAGATGCTAAAGCTCTTGGAGAGGCAGATACAACAGTTAAGATTCAAGCTATAGTAGATCCAGTAGCAGAAACAGAAGCATTAGCTAAAATAGATGCTTATGCAGGAGATAATACAAAATCAGCTCCAACAGTTGCAGATTATACAGCAGCAGGAGTAACAGGAGTAACTGCTGGAAACTTAGCAGAAGTAAACGCAGCAATAGATGCTGTAAATGCTGGAGATGCAGATACAGCAGTTAAGATTCAAGCTATAGTAGATGCACTATAAGCTCAACCTTTCAGGTTTCGCAAGGACCCCAGGGGTGTAAAATCTTCTAGGACCAAGCTATTAAGTAAAAAATGAAACAATAAAGAATCGTCAGAAATGGCGGTTCTTTTTTTTGTCCCCCAAAAGTATACTCTATCATCAATCATTACTAAAAACTAAAATGCTTATAATTTCATACATTAATTATAATTAAGTAGTTGAACTTTAAATTTTTGAAATAACCATAATATTTTTAATAAAAAAATGATTAAAAATATAAGTAAATCAGTAACTTTCTATAATATTATAAATGAATAATAAAAATAATTCATTATGGTATTGGAGGGAATCTAGGTATTATAAACACATATATGAATAAATTGTTAATTTATAATGAGCTAGCTAGTAGTAATCTCATACCACTCTAGGGATGAAAATTTTCCAGTGGCAGGCTGTGAAATGAGAATGAAATAAAATATTTGAGAGGGATAATCTTTTGGTTATCCTTTTTAAACTTAAATACACATCTTTTCAAAGAGTCTATTTTCTAGTTTTTTTTTGCGTTAACGGTTTATTTGACGAAATATCATTAAAAAATTATTATAGAAAATAAAAAATAATAGTGTTAGAATTCAAGTACATATATTTTAATATATTAGATAGGAGATGAAAACTTGGAAAATAATATGTTAGAATTGCGCAATCAACTTATTGAAGGTCAAAAAATAGCTAATAATAAAGCAGAAGAAACAAGTAATAAACTTGATAGAATAGAAAAGAAAATTGATTGTGTTATTGAGCAAACAGCAGATTTGACAGAATTCAGAACAGAAACTAGAGATAAATTAGATAAAATTGAAATAGAGGTTAAAGGAATCAGAGAAGATTTAAATACAGTTGAAATTGTTACATCTAAAAATTGGAATGAAATAGCAAGATTAAAAGCAGTAAAATAGCAAACTCAACCTTTCAGGTCATACAAGGACTCCAGGGGTGCAAATTTTTCAAGAGACAAGCCATGATAAATAAAAATAAAAATATAAAAGAGCATGTACGAAGGTAAGTAATTCTTACTTTTTTACATGCTTTTTCAGGTTACATAATAAAAGTATACTAATTAAAAATTTAATTCCAATTAGATCAATTTGTTTGTGTAAAATGTTTATAGTTGGTAATAGTTTTTAATATGTATGTAATAAAAAAGGAGGTATTGAACTTGCCGACATCGAAAGTCCCATGGTTTCCTGAATCTAGTTGTCATATAACCGCAAGAGGAAATCATAAAAATGATATATTTAAAGATGATGAAGATTTTCAATACTATTTAACATTGTTAGAAGAAGCTCTTCATTACTTTGAGTATTATGGATACGAAATAATTTGCTATTGTCTAAGGGATAATCATGTACATATATTACTTAAAACTAAAGATAAACCACCAGGACAATTTATAGGTAGAGTAAATGCCATTTACGCAAAGTATTTTAATAAAAAATATAATTACATAGAGCATCTATTTCAAGATAGGTATCATCCTGAATTTATAGATTAAGATGAACAAATGCTTGAGGTTAGTAGATATATTCATTTAAATCCAGTGAAAGCAAATATGGTGGAAAAACCAGAAGAATATAAATGGAGTAGCTATGCGAAGAGTTTCCTTTGTGAAATTTAATTTATACATGTCCAAAATAGTGAATTTTCAACACTTTATGGACATGTATAAATTAATTAATGAACTAGAAACTCTATATGTTTATTGGAGATACAAAAGAAGAGATAGTTAAGTAATATAAAGTTTTAAATTATTTTCATCTACCTGATAAAAGAAAAGCATATAAAAATTTTGTGGAAAGTCAATTAATGTATTATAGAGAAATTAAAAATAAAAAAACAAAAGAAACAGGAGGTGATTTAATGGCATCAGTTATAAATAGTTTTGCTATAAGTGGTATAGATGCATATCTAGTTGAAATTGAAAGCGACACAATAGGTTATGCCATAAAAATATTTAGTTGAACTTCCTATGAAATATATAGCGTCAGAAAGCTTCAATCTGCGGTAGAGATTACATAGGTATAGTTCAACTTTATTTTTATTGTTTAACCGCTTCAATTTATGGGAAACCATCTGTTTCAATAGTTGGACTTGGAGATACTGCAATAAAAGAATCTAGAGAGAGGTTAGAAGCGGCTATAGTAAAGACAAACATTACGTAAACTCAATTTATGTAAGTCCAAAATCTCAGGTATTTATGAGTTTTGGACATGCATAAATTTTAGCTGAAGTTGTTTGAATTAAATTCAAAATATGAATCGTCAAAAATGAAAATAGTAATTAACTTAGCTCCTTGTGATATAAAGAAAAGTGGTTCACATTTTGACTTGGGTATGGCTGTAGGTTTATTACTGCAATCTAAACAAGTATTTGTTGATGAAATTGAAAGATTCGGATTTATAGGAGAACTATCATTGGATGCTTGTTTAAGACCTTGTACAGGGGTTTTGCCTATGGTCATAGAAGCTAAAAGAAAAGGAATAAATAATTTAATTTTAGCTAAAGCAAATATGAGAGAAGCATCTTTAGTTAGTGGAGTTAATTTATTTGGTTTTGATACATTATCTGAAGTTATTGAATTTATAGAAGGTACAAATGAATATACTGAAACTGAAGACTACAAAAAAGAACATATAATCCAAACTAAAAATCTATTAGATTTCAAAGAGGTTCAAGGGCAGGATGCACCACGAAAGTATTATGTTGAACTTCAGCTGTGAAAATAATTGTCAGAAATCATTAATCTGCAATTATTTTCACAGCTGATTTTAGTTCAACTTACTTTAGTGGGGAATTTATCACAGTGGCTGCAGCAGGAGGACACAATATTTTAATGTCTGGATCTCCAGGATGTGGGAAATCAATGATTGAAGTTTTTTATCTATATTGTTTAAGGATTATAATATTGATGTAATTGAGAAAACTTCCATTATGGAATTGGAAGGAAAGGGTAGTATATTATAAACCCTCTGTAGTATATGCAGAGGGTTTAGTGACGCAATCTTATAGTTTTCTATGAAGGGTAAATTCAAAGACGCTACCTACGCCAGTTTCACTTTTTACGGTTATTGTCTCACCCATTATAGTTAAAATTTCTTTTGCGATGGATAAGCCTAGACCTGTTCCTTTTCCCGTTCTTGATTTATCACTTTTATAAAAACGATCAAAGATAAAAGGAATATCCTCTTTATCTATACCAAAACCAGTATCTTGGACTTTTACTAAAATATCTTTAGAACGTACTTCTGTAGCAATTTCAATGGTACCGCCATTTGGTGTAAATTTATAAGCATTATCGATAAGTATGACCAAAATCTGCTCAATACGGTCATAGTTTGAAAAAACAAGGGGTAAATCCTCTGGATGATAAATAAGTTGGATATTTTCATCTATAATGCTGTAGCGTTCATAAACCATTTCTAATATAGAAGGTAAGTTTACGGATCGCTTATGAATGGTAGCTTCGTTTGACTGTAACCTTGAGAGCTCCATTATATCATCTACTAATCTGGAAAGGCGGAGACTCTCCTTATAGATGATTTCATAGTATCTTTGTATATCATCTTTATTAGTGACAATAGAATCCATGAGAGGTTCAATTAAGCCGCGGATAGAAGTTAAAGGAGATCTCAATTCATGAGAGATATTAGCAACATAGTCTCTTCGTATCATCTCTAGCTTTTCTAATTCTGTAATGTCTCTAAATAGAACAACAGCACCCACACTTTCCATTTTTTCATTTTCGATAGGTTCGATAATGATTCTTAGAATGACCTCGTTATGAGACTTAGTGATTGTGACAGAGTCTTTTAAGTTAATGGCTTGGTTGAATCCCGATAATTCATCATTGATAGACTCGATAGCATTGACTTTTTTACCGATTATCATATCCTCAGTGAGTGAAAACATTTCTAAGAACACGTTGTTAAAATGTGTTATCCGGTTATTTTCATCTACAGCAATCATGCCTTCATTCAAACTATTTAGTACTTGATGAAGTCTGTTTTTTTCGATGAAAAGTTGGGATATGTTTTCATACAAATCTAGGGACAGTTTATTCATTGTTTTTCCTAGCAAACCAATTTCACCTTTGAGAGATTCATCAGCACGAATGGAAAAGTCGCCATTTGTCATGGAAATAGCAACGGATGCGATGTTTTTAATTGGTTTAATAATACGCTTTAAAATCAAATACGATAGTCCAATAACGAATGGAATAACGATGATAATGGCGAGAATTAAAGCTTGAAAGTTTTCTAATCTTATACCATTTAATCCTTGTGATAAAATCATTTCTAAAAAGGCAATAAGGATGGATGAAATAACAATGGTAATAGACAATAACATGATAATGCGTCTTACAATTAAAGTTTTCATAGTTTTATTCTACCTCAAATTTATAGCCGACACCGTAAACGGTTTGTATACCACAAGTTAGATTGTCTTGTGATAGTTTGGCTCTTATTCTTTTTATATGTGTATCCACTGTTCTTGTATCTCCAAAAAAGTCATATCCCCATATTCTATTGAGAATTTGTTCTCTTGAAAACACTTGTCCTAGATTAGAAGATAGTAAGTACAGAATTTCTACTTCTTTAGGTGTGGAGATAATAACTTTATCCCGGTATTTCACTTGATATTTTTTTAAACTTATTTCTAGTTGGCAAAAAGACAATTTCGATGATTTGCCATCTATTGTATTTTCTGAGGCACGTCGGCAAACAGCTTTTATGCGAGCAACGACTTCTCTTGGGCTAAAAGGTTTGACTATATAATCGTCAGCACCCAGTTCAAATCCAATAATACGATCTATTTCTTCACCTTTTGCTGTCAACATGATAATAGGAATGTTGCTTTTTTTTCGCACCTCTTTACATACTTCGATTCCGTTTAGTTTGGGCATCATGATATCCAAGACTATTAAAGATGGCTGTATTGTTTCAATTTGCTCAAGTGCTTCTGTGCCATTATAGGCGGAGAAACATTCAAATCCTTCATTATTTAGATACAATTTAAGAGATTCATGTACAACAGGATCATCATCGCATATTAAAATTTTAAGTTCTTTCATAATGTCACTTCCTATTTATATAATAGATATACCATACGTAAACTTAATTTGTTCATGTCCAAAATCTCAGGCACTAATGAGTTATGGACTTGAATAAATTTATAGTTGAAGTGGTAGATTGCTAGTATCAATCATTATTATAACACCTCTGATGTGGACAATCAAAGAAAGTGTTCACAATTGTTCAAAATCATACCATATTGATGTCATAGTTTCATTATATAATTAAGAAATGTGAATTGAAAACGAGAAGGAGTTATAGAAGATGAATAAGAAAATGAGAAAGATTATAACAGGTACTGTCACAGCAATCATGGCTCTTTGTTCTGTATATCCTACATATGCTAGTGAAACATTAGAATTGAATGTTAATTCAGATGGAATATTAGAATTTGATGTGGAAGCGGCAGTTAGTTATGGATTGGAACATAGTAATGCAATTAAAACGCTGGATAATAAAATTTCATTAGCAGCAATTGCAGTAGCTAATACAGAAGATAATATTGATGATTTAGAAGATGCAGAAAAGGCATTGGACGATGCAAGCAGTTTGTTGAAAATTAACCAGGAGGCACTAAAAGCTGCACAAACACAATTGGATACGGCTAAAGGTTACTTAAAATTAGGTGTTGCACCATTTACAGTATCTTTTATGAATGATGCTGGGGCTAAAGTAAATATTACACCAGGACAGCCTATCGCTAGTGTTATTGTTGCTGGACAGATTGCAAATGCTGAACAAAGGGCGTTTACAATAGAAGAGGTAAAAGCAAAGCTTGCCAATATGATAAATATAAAGCAAGATGAGATTGATAATAATAAAATCGCGTATGAGGAAGTAAATAAAACTTTTGAAATAAATAAAGCTAGATTTGAGATGAAACTAGAAGATACCACTTCAAAAATTGAGGATAAAATTGGTTATAATACTGTAATTACAATGGATGTTGAGGATATAGACGAAATAATGACAAAAATGGCAGATGTAAATCTAGATGTTACTAGATATGCAAAAGGTATCTATAAAAATAAAATAGTTATGTTAATTAAAAAAAATTACTATGATGCACTATATGCAAAGAAAGTAATGAATCTTAAAAAGGTTGCAGAAGAAAGAGGAAAGAAACAGTATGAACTTGTTAAACTTTCTTATGAAAATGGTATGAAGGCTAAGGATGATTTATTATTAAGTAAGATGTACTACGATAGTACGATTATTGAACACTATCTTTCAAAATCAACTTATAAAAATGCCATTTTAGAACTTAAAAAGAATATGAATTTAAGTACCAATAATGAAATTACTTTAGTAGATACTATGGAGTATGAAGTTACAGAAGAATCTTTGAATAAAGGTTTAGAATCTGGCTTGACAAATAGACTTGAGATTAGACAAGCTCTTGGAGAACGTGCTATTTATAACATAAATGAAAAAATAATAAATGATATGTATGACAATGAAAATGCTAACACTGAAGCATCATTGTTGTATGAAGGATCAGAAATTGAATTAGAAGAAAAGAAAAATATGATTGAAGCAGAAATCCGTAAATCATATGAGTTAATGAATGCAGCAGGTAATATGTTAAATGCTTCATCAGAGTTAATTAAAAATGCTGAAGAAGTAGTTGATATTGCTCGTTTAAAATATGAACAAGGATTTGGATCTGAGAATGCATTATTAAAAGATTTAAATCTTGAGGATAATTCAGGTACCATTGTAGAAGTAATTGCTGCTGAAGAAAAATTAGCAGATGTGGAATCAAAAGTAGCGAATATTCAATATAGTTATACAATGGCAAAGGTTAAATTTTATAATGATTCTGCAATATTGACCGATTATGATGCGGATTAATTAAAATAAATAGGAAAGGATTGAAGCTAGTAATGGAAAAAACAAAAATATGGTTTAAAGAAAATATCAACAAAGTAGTTATAGCATGTATTATTTTAATTATAAGTATGGCTATTATTGTGAATGGAATGACTATAGGTAATAGTAAGGAAGACAATAATATTATTCAAGGAATTGTTTCTGCAAAAGATGTAAGTTTGAACACAAAAATACCAGGAAGAATTCTTGAGATTTACGTTAAAGAGGGACAAGCTGTAAAAGTAGGAGATCCTATAGTAAAGATTTCTAGTGAAGAAATTGAAGCAAAGAAAGCACAACTTCTAGCACAGATAGATCAGGCAAAAGCAGGTGTTGAAGCATCTCAAGCAGTAGTTGATGTAGCACAGGCTAATTATAGTTTATCTAAGGATAGAATTGCACAAGCAAAAGCAGGTGCTAATGCTAGTGAAGAGCAAAAGAATATTGCACTAGCAATTAATGAGAAAGCAGAAAATGGTGCCAGAACTCAACAAATTGCTCAAGCAGAAAGTGCTTATAATCTAATGGCAGCTACTTATGAAAGAGCACTTGTACTTTATGAAGGTGGTGCTATTTCATTACAAAAACTTGAAGAAATAAAAACACAAAGAGATATTTATGAAGAAACATTGAATATGGCTAAAGAAGGGGCTCGTGCAGAAGATAAAGCAGCAGCAAGTGCTCAATTGGCTATGGCTCAATCAGGTGTTGCTGCAAGTCAAGCAGTATTACAGCAAGCTATTGAAGCTTCTAATATAGCAGCAGCGCAAGTTAGTCAAGCACAAGCAGGGTTGGTTGCATCACAAGGAAGACTAGAGCAAGCACAGGCTGGATTACAAGAAGTGGAAGTATATTTAAAGGATACAGTGATTAAAGCATCAATTGATGGAACAGTTACAACTATTAACTCTGATGAAGGTGAACTTGTATCTACAGGGAGTTCTATTGGTACAATTAGTAATTTAGAACATTGTTATATAAATGTAAATTTAGATGAAGATAAATTACAAGCTATTGAAGAAGGGCAAAGCGTTAGCGTAGAGTTACTTGCTTATCCACAAAAGCCGTATGAAGGAAAAGTTGTTACAATTAATAAACAACCAGACTTTGCAGTTAAGAAATCTACAAATGAAAATGGAAATTTTGATATTGTTTCATTTGGAGTGAAAGTTGAAATGAATAATGTAGATGAGACTATTAGACCTGGAATGACAGCTGTCGTTAATTTTGAAACAGAGGAAGTTGATGGTGAAGCAAAAGCAGAATCAGTGAAATCTGAAACAGAAGTAGTAGAAACGGAAACAGGAGTAGTAGAGGCTAAAACAGAGGAAGTAGATTAAATGTTCAAAAAAAGTTTTATAGAAGAATGTAATAGATTTTTAAAAGAAAAGATGATGGTATTGGTTCTTTTTATAATACCTATTTTGCTAGTAATCTTAATGGGATTTGAAATGTCTAGAGAAGTTATAGACAATATTCCTATGGCAGTAATTGACCATGACCAATCCACATTTAGTAGACAGTTGTTTGATGCTTTTAATCAAAATGAAACTTTTAATGTTTCTCAATATCCAAGTAGTGAACAAGAGTTAGAAAACTTGATGAAAAATAGTAAAGTACGGGTGGGTTTAATTATACCTGAAAATTTTTATAATGATATCGTGGCTTTAAAGTCTCCAACTGTTTTGATGCTTTATGATGGATCGCATATGTCCATGACTAGTGTGACCAAATCAAAAGCAACAGAGATTTTATTGACTTATAAAGCAGGGGCAACCATAAATCAATTGAGGACAAGACTTGGCTTATCTTATGAAGAAGCTTATAATGTTGCACAACCTGTTCAAATTAATGATAGAATGTTGTATAATCCATCCAAAAGTTTTGAAGATTTTTTAGCAATAATCTTAATGGCTGCATTAATCCAAACTGCTATTGTACTTATGGCTTCAGTATCTATTAATCATGGTATTTTTGATAAGGAAAGAAAAGAAAGAATTGGATATGCATCTGGAAAAGTGTTGTTTTATACTTTGTGCGGAAGTTTAAGCTTTATAATTTGCATCATAATACAAGCTAGTATTTTTGGTATGCCTTTTAGAGGACTATTTTTAGTTGCGTTTATTATCTCAATTGCATTGAGTTTTGCAGTTTCAGCATTTTGTGTATTGGTTTCAGCGCTAATTAAAAACCAAATGTTAACACTTGTTGGATGTAGCATTATATTTATTCCTAATTCAATAATGGCAGGAACAACATGGCCAAACTTTATGATGCCTCTTGGATATCAAGGATATGCCAAATTTGTTCCATTTCCACATTATGTTAATAATCTAAGAAATATTTATTTGAAGGGATTAACATTGAGACAAGTGACCCCAGATATTGTTTATATGTTTCTGTTTGGAGTAGTGAGCTTGATGGTTGTAGAGTTTGTGATTGTCATATTAGAAAAAAAGGATGTAAATAGGGAGGGAAAAAGACATGACATATCTAGAGACGTTCAAAACACAGTTCAGCTCGATATTTAAAAATAGAGGGTTGATGATCCTTCTATTTATTGGACCTATTTTCCTAACCTTATTATTTGGTGGAGTTTATGTAAATGATTATCTAGAAGATATACCTACAGCGATTTTAGATGAAGATGGGTCAAGTTTAAGTCGTATGGCTACTGATTATTTTCTAAAAAGTCAATATTTTGATATTAAGAATTATCCTAATTCTAGGGAAGAGCTACAAGAGTTGATTGACAGTGGAAAAGCACAATTAGGTATCTATATACCAACAGGGTTTGAAAGTGATGTAACTACCTATCAGTCATCACAAGTATTGCTTATTATGGACGGTTCAAATAATGTTGTAGCAGGTAATGCTTACGCTAAAGCTTTTGAAATTGGTCAAACGATTTCTGCAGGGATTGAGATGAAATTGATTCAAGGGAAAGGGGTAACGCCACAAATTGCTGAAAATATGACATTAATCTATAACTTGAGAGACAGGGTGTTGTTTGACTCTAAGATGACTTATATGAATTATCTGATGATATGTTTTTTTGCAATATTCTTACAACAAATGTTTTTATCATCAATTGGTTCCATGTTGATTCGAAATAATGAATATCTTGCTAGTGGCAATGTATTATCTAGAATATTGGCCACATCCAATGTTTGCATGGTAGGATTAGTACCAGCATCTATAGTAAGTATGCTTATTTTAAAATATTTGTTTCATATACCGATGATTGGAAGAGTGTGGATTTTCGTGTTATTAACAATTACTTTTTTATTTGCTATCACAGGACCAGCTCTAGTTATTGCTTCACTGACTCAAGCTAGAGTGAAATACTCACAAATTTCATTTATGCTATCTGTACCGGTATTTATTTCTAGTGGTATTGCATGGCCTGTTGAACAGATGCCTAAACTAGTAGAATGGATTGTAAGAGCATTGTGGCCAATGATTAATTATGCTAAAATTGGACAAGAAGTATTGATCAAGGGAAGAGAGTTTCATACGGTTATTCCGAGCATTATGGGCATGATTATTTATGGTTTAGTATGGTTAACGATAGGAGTTTTGTTATATATAAGGGCATTTTCAAAGGATGGAAGCGAACTGGTCGCTTAATAAAGCCATAGCAATCAAGTTGAGTTGATTGTTGTGGCTTGTGTTTTATACATAATTAACCAGAATATGGCCAAGTCACGATATTCATTGGGAATATTTACAATCAGCTTTAAATATGTTAAAGTAGACATTGTGATAAATAAATAATTATAATTGATGGAGGAAATATCTATGTTAATGAATAAAAAAATAAGAAAAGTGATTTCAACAGTAGCTTTACTATTGGTGGTGTCAAATTTAGCAGGATGTAGCCAAAAACATACTCCTGTAAAGCCAGATAAAGATCCTACTAAAATAGTAGAAGATAAAGATATAACGAAGGATTTAAATGAAGAAGAAGCAATAGAAGGAAGCAAAGTGTATTTAAAAGACGATACGGCTATAGGGACTATGATAATAAAAGAAGGAGTTAGTCAAGAAGACGCAAAGGCTTTAGCAGAAAAATATGCAAAAGAAATAAAAGAAACTTACAAAGATATGAAAGTAAATGTTCAAGCTGTTCAAAATGGGGAAAATTTAGCTAATATAACTTTAGAATAGTGAACTTGTTGCAATTATCCCAGCTATGGTATGTTCATGGCTGGGATGTTATTATTTTTAGGAAATTACCAAAGATTATTTTATTATTAGGAGTGATATCAATGAATGTACTATCTGACCTTTTAAATTTTATAGAATCAGCTATGTTATTTTCTATTACATTGTTTTGTGCTTTTTTTTATGTAAGAAGCAGAGATAAGTTCATAGGTAGGACACTAGGTGTGTTACTCCCAATTGCAATACTTTTTTTAAATAAAAATATATATTCTTATGCTTTTAAATATGTTCAAATGTATGGTATTAAATATAAAACTACAAATTTATTAGAGCTATTAGCTTATTTTAATGCTATTATTAATATTTTTATTATGGTGATTGCAGTAATTGCTTCAAGTATATACATATTGACTTTATTTCCAATATCCAATAAGAGAAGAACGCAAGGGTTAATTTTTTATGTGTCACAAGCCATCCTATTTTTATTAGTTAGCTTTTTTTCAGTAACAATTATTAACATTAATAAGTTAGTAACTACCTTAACCACTGTTATCTGTGTGTTTTTCCCTTTAAGTTCTCTTCTGTTATTTGGACAAGCAATAGCTGTGTTGCTTTATATAAAAAAAATAGAGGATACAAAAAAAGTGCAGTTAGCCAGAAATTTTTTGATTGCTTTTTTACCACAGCTTATTTATACAATACTAGATCTTATTATAAAAAGAAATTTTCAATCTCAATTTACTTGTTTTTCATATACAATATTTAGTATATTATCTTTTTATCATATTAGTAGCTATTATTTTAAAGGATATGAACCTAATGAAAATAGCAAAATTTCAGAGAAGGATGTTTTAGATTCCTTTGCTTTTACGGATAGGGAGATGGATGTTCTAAAACTTATTATGATAGGTGAAACGAATTTGAAAATTAGTGAAAATTTACATATTTCTGTGAATACAGTTAAAACCCATGTAAAAAATATTTATAAAAAAATTGATGTTTCGAATAGAGTACAACTTATTCATAAAATAAGAGAAACTAATAGTTTATAGTAGCATCACCCAAATGGGTGATGCTTTTTCACCTCTTTTTTCTCTTTTTTCATTCATAAAGATAATTGGAATGTTTAACTAAATTGTATATCATAATTAATTAGGAGGTTTATGGGATAGAATGAATTTCAATATCTTGAGAATAATATGGTTTTTAATCTAAAATAAACTAAATAATGAATTTTATAAATTATATAGAAAATTTAATAAAAACTTAATTGATTTTTTTATGAACAAATTATAAAATTAATTAATAGTGAATGGAGGTTATTAATGAGGAAGTTGTTTAAGAATAGTATAAATATAGTTAGTTAGAACATATTGAGTTGATTCTAAAAGTAATATTTAGAAAATTATTAGAAATAAAATATAATTAGATTAATTTTAGGAGGATTAGCGATGAAGAAGTTCATAAGAGTTTTAGTTGTAATATTATTAGTAGGTATAATAGCAGTTCCTAGAGTAATTAATTTACTTAATTCAGATAAGAGTTCAAGTGAAAATAATGATGAAATTGCTGTAGTAGCAGTAAGCGGTCAACAAGTGTTACAAGGTGAGATAAGCAATCATGTTATGCTTATTGGGTCAACAAAGGCATCGGATTCAGTGGATATAATACCAGAAATACCAGCAAAGGTAAAAAAGGTTAATGTTGAAGTGGGGGATTATGTAAAAAAGGGGAAACTTCTTTTTGGTCTTGATGCATCCTCAGCACAAGATCAAGTAACTCAGGCAAATATCGGTATAACTATGGCTGAAGTAGGTGTAAAGAATGCTAACGAAGCTATCGGACAAGCAGAGATAGGATATGAACTTGCCAAAAGTAATTATGAAATGCAATTGGATAAATATGAATTGCAAATAGAAAATTTAGCTAAATATGAAATACTACTTAAAGAAGGCATTGTAACTGAGGCAGAAGTTGAACAAATGAGATTACAAGCTTCACCCGAAAATATAAATTTACTCGAAAAGCAATTAGAACAAGCTGAAGCTTCTGTAAATCAAGCAAAAATTGGTAAGGAAAGCGCTGAAGCCAGCTTAAAAAAAGCACAAGAAGGATTGAGGACTGCAAATGACATGTTAGGAGATATGAGTCTAGAGGCACCAACTAGTGGTTATGTATCTGCTATTAATGTAACAGAGAATAACTTTGCTTCTAATGCGCAACCAGCTATAACTATTGAAAATATTGATGAGATTATCATAAATGCTAATGTAACTGAGAGTTATGTAAATAAACTGTCAATTGGGGATGAAGTCAGTGTTATTATTGAATCTCTTGATAATCTGGAATTGACGGGTACAATAGATACATTAAGTACATCAGCTGATGCAAGAACATTATTATTTCCGTTAACTGTGAAAATAAAAAATGAAGAGCATACTATTAAACCAGGTATGTTTGCTACAGTGGATTTCGTTGCTGAGGAAAGCTTAGACACTTTATATGTACCTTCAGATGCAGTATTATTACGTGATGGTGTACATTATGTGTATATTCAAAGTGAAGATAATAAAGTAGAACGTAGAGAAGTAACAATAGGAATTGATACGGGTTATTTTATAGAGATTCTTGAAGGGGTCACAGCAGATGATGTGGTTATTACAAAAGGGTTAGGTCTTATAGATGAAGACAGTGTTATTAAAGTAATAAGGAGTGATCAATAATGAACATTTCAACGTTATCGGTTAAAAGACCTGTTACAACGGTCATGTTTATATTGATTGTTGTACTTATAGGTTTTGTATCATTAACAAAAATTCCAATAGACTTATATCCTGATATTGAGATTCCAGTAGCAATTATTCAAACGAATTATCCAAATGTCTCTCCGGAGGAAATTGAGAATCTTGTTACAAAACCTATTGAAGAGGCTGTTGGAACAGTATCTAATATTGATACTATTCAGTCAATAACATCAGAAGGATCTTCAGTTATTATCGTGCAGTTTAATTTTGGTACGGATATGAATTTTGCAACACTAGATATGCGTGAAAAAGTAGATATGGTTAAAGGGTTCTTACCTGAGGGTGCAAATGATCCTATGGTGTTGCAGATTGATGTTAATGCTTCAGCTATAGTTCAACTTGCTTTATCAGGTAGTGATGCTGCCACACTATATGAATATGCGGATTCGACTATAGGACCTGCACTTGAGAGAATTGAAGGTGTTGCTTCAGTTAGTATTGATGGAGGGTATCAAAATTATATTTCTGTTAAAGTAGATACAGGTAAATTAAGTAATTACGGTTTGTCAATTGATCAGCTAGCTAGTACTTTGGCAGCTGAAAACATAAATTTGCCAGCAGGTTCTGTAAATAAAGGTGATAAAGAATTGCTTATTAGAACTGCTGGTGAATTCCAATCTCTTAATGATATAAAAGAAACCCCTATTCTTCTATCAACAGGGGGAGTTATTAGACTTCAAGATGTAGCTGAAATTGTAATAACTAATGAAGAATTAACTTCTATATCTAAAGTAAATGGCGAATCTGCTGTAAGTATTTCTGTACAGAAACAATCAGGAACGAATACAGTTGCAGTTGCATCGAAGATTAACAAAGTGCTTGAAGAAATTGGTGCTAATACTAGTTATGATATTGAAGTTGTGGTTGATCAATCCAAGTTTATAAATAAAGCTATTAATCGAGTAAGTTCTAGTGCTATGACTGGTGGTTTGCTTGCAATATTAGTACTATTCATTTTCTTGAGGAATTTTAGAAGTACTATTATTATTGGTTTATCAATACCAATATCTATTATAGCTACAGGGATACTTATCTATTTTGATGGAATCACATTAAATATGATGACGCTTGGTGGAATAACTCTTGGTATAGGTATGTTAGTGGATAACTCGGTTGTTGTTCTTGAAAATATATATCGCTTTGTACAAGATGGTTATGAAAAAAGGGAAGCTGCTATATTGGGTGCCAAAGAAGTTGCATTGGCTGTTACAGCTTCCACCCTTACAACAGTCGCAGTATTTTTACCCTTAGTATTTGTTGAAGGAATAACATCTATTATGTTTAAAGAGTTTGCGTTAACTGTTACTTTTTCATTATTATCTTCATTGGTTGTGTCATTAACATTAATTCCCATGATGGCTTCAAAGTTACTTGTTGTTGATCAATTCCAAGGAAAACATCATAAAAATAAATTTAAGCTTATAGGTTGGGTGCTTGATAAATCTGACAAAGTTTATAGTAATCTTGATAATGTTTATAAAAAAGTTTTGGAATGGAGTCTTAAACATAGAAAATATGTTGTGATTATAGCTATATCAACTTTTATTGTGAGTATTATTTCTATATCATTTATAGGAAAGGAATTTATGCCAGAAACGGATGAAGGATCTATTCAAATTGGTGTTACTTTAGAAGATGGTGCTAAGATTTCTGAAACTAGCGAAGCAATGGATGAAATTGTTAATAAAATTAGTGATATTGAAGGTATTGAATATATATTTAGCAGTACAGCAGGAAGTGAATTTTTAGCATCTGGACAGAATAAAGGAACCATCTCTGTTACACTTGTACCACTTGATCAAAGAAAAGTTAGTGTATCTGATGTTGTTTCTGAGATTGAAGAACTTATAAAAGATGTACCGGCTGTTAAATCTGATGTAGCTGCTGTTAGTCAGATGGGTACGATGACAGGGGGTAGCGCAATTGGAATTAAAGTCAAAGGTAACGATTTTGATGTGCTGAAAGATATTGCAGATGAAATAGTAATGATAACTAAATCTGTAGAGGGTACGCGTAATGTATCATCTAGTTTAGAAGCTAGTAGTCCGCAAGTTGAGATTCATCTAAACCGTAATAATGCGTCTAGGTTTGGATTAACAACATTTGGAGTATCTAGTCAAGTTAAGTCAATGTTAGATGGTAAAGTTGCAACAAAGTATAAGCTTGACGGTGATGAATTGGATGTAGTGATAGAAGGTGACGCAAGATATAAAGAAAGTATTGAGAACTTAGAACAATTAGAGATTGCCACACCAATAGGAACTTCAGTACCGCTTGATGTTATAGCTGATGTTAAAATGGACAATGGTGCTGTTGAAATTTATCGTGAAGATTTGGTTCGAACAGTTACAATTAGTTCAGATATTTATGGCAGAGATTTAGCAACTATTAGTAGAGAAATAGAAGGAAAAGTAAAAGAATTAGAGCTACCAAGCGATTATAGTATAATATATGGAGGCTCAAATAAAGAAATGATGGAATCATTTGCGGACCTTGCTGTAGCACTTTTACTTGCTATGGTGTTGGTATACATGATTATTGCAGCTCAGTTTGAATCATTACTAATACCATTTATTATTATGTTCTCAGTACCATTGGCTTTTGCAGGAGGTTTGTTTGGATTATTCGCAACTTATAGAACAATTAACGTTACATCTATTATTGGTTTTATTATGCTTTCGGGAATAGTTGTAAATAATGCTATTGTACTATTAGATTATATTGGAACGCGAAGAAAAATGGGTGAAGATCGATATACGGCAATTATAACTGCTGGACCATTAAGATTAAGACCTATTCTTATGACATCATTAACAACTATACTTGGTCTAATACCAATGTCAATGGGAATTGGTGAAGGTGCTGAGATGATGAGTGCAATGGGGACAGTAGTAATAGGTGGATTAATAATATCATCTTTATTAACATTGATAGTGATTCCAGTAGTATACTCAATTTTTGATGATTTACACATTAAATTTGTTAATCGTAAAAATAAAGCAACAAATTCAATTCAAGTTTAGTGCTTTAGAATAAATATGTCAAAATGTCCTGATTGATAATTATTACTTTATTAATCAGGATGCAATTTTGGTAATATACAAGAGGTGATATAATTGTACAGGCTTATAAAAAAAAACAAGCTTAGTTTCTTTATTATAACTTTAGTCATGGTGTTTTTTAGTGTTAATGCAGCTTCAGCTAATGAAGCAATTTTAAATATTTCTAGAAATGAAGTAGGAAAAATGGCAGTGGATTATAGTATTATAGTTAAGAATCTTGAGAACACTCGAAATAAGTTGGATCTTGACTATGAAGACTTAGAAGATGCTATGGAAATGCTGGAAGGGTTATATAACTCATTACCTAGATATAAGACTTTATATAATGCTTATTTAGAAGTAGAAAGTATTTCTAATTACCAACTTTATCTTGAGGAAGCAGCCAAAGGGATTAAAGGAGATATAGCAGCAAAAGCACGAGCTGAAGAAATGCGTAAGTATGAAGCACCAGAAACAGATCCAACAGAAGAGGAAAAAGCAAAAGAAGCTGCTGCCAAGGTATTAGATGAGGCATTAAATAATTCCAATAATATGCAAGTAGATGAATATATTGAATATGCTCAGATGCAATCTTATTTTTCAGCTCAAGGTATAACAAATCCAGATTTAAGTCCTGAAGAAGAGTATGAAAAGTTTATATATCCTATTTATGTGGTAACTAGAAATATGAGAACATCTATTTTGAATTTAGATATCACGATAGATACAGCTAAAGCTAGTATCTATAATGGTGCGGTTAGTATATATGACAATATATTAATACTTGAAGGTTATCTGCAAATACAAAATATGAATTATAAGAGTGCACAATCCGATTTAAATAATGCAAAAAGAAGATATGAAAATGGCCAAATAGCAAAGTGTGACTATGATATAGCATTGAATAAAGAAAAAATTGCTAAACTTAATGTGGATTCAATGAAAAGAAAAGTTGAAAATTTAAAAATGAATTTGAATATTTTTATTGGTATTAATCCATCTACAAAAGTTACTTTTACCTCTGAATTAGATGATAAAGTAGCATTAAAATCTATTGATTATTATACTGAAAAAGCATTAAAAGAAAGAAATGAGATTGTTACCTTAAAAAATAATTATTCTGCAAAGTTAAAAGAGTATGAACATATTGATGATGCTCTTAGTAGTTCATCAGAATTTTACAAAATTGTTGATGCAGAGCTGAGTGATTTAGAGTTACAAGAAGAACAATTAGAAAAACAAATTAAGCGAGAAATAAAAGCAGCCTATTTAAATGTATTAGAAAAAGAAGGAGATTTAGAAATTAGTAAATTAGATATAGAAGACAGTAAAAGACAATATGATGATATGAAACTTAGGGTAGAATTAGGGTTTGTTACAGAGGCTACACTATTTAAATTAGATATTATGGTGACAAATGCAAATGAAGCATATTGCACAGCATATAGTGAGTATTTAGCAGCAGTACTAGCATTAGAGAGTGCTAGTAGTATTGGACCAGCATTTAGCGGTTCAAAAGGAGGGATTACATTTGAGTAAAAAATTTAAAAACTTAATAATCTTAGTTGCGATTATGATATCAGGAATAATTCTTACATTCCCTACATTAGGAGCTGAAAATAAAACTATATCTTTAAAGGGATTGGAATCGCGTATTTTAAAGTATAATCTTGAGATTCAAAGAGCAACAGAAAATGAAAAAATTGCAAGATACAAAGAAGAACAAGCAACTGATAATGAATATAATGATAGTTCAGATCCAATTGAATCAGAAAAGAATTCGGAGTATTATGAATTGGAAGCTGAAATGAATCTTTATTATTCAATTTGTACGAAAGAAAAAATTGAGAAAGAAAAGGTTCTAGATGGTACTGAAAAGTTTTTTACTTATCAATTCTTATCTAAAGAGATTGAACTTCAAAATCAGAAGATTGAACGTTTGAAAGATGATTTGGCTAAAGTAAATGTTAAAATTGACATGGGGAATAGTACATTAAATGATCAAACTAAGCTAGAATTAAGCATTCAAAAAGAAGTTTGCAATTTGCAAAAACTAAAGAATAATAGGGAACGAGTATTATTTGATCTTAATGTATTAATGAATTATGATTTGGAAACTACTTTAGTGTTTGAAACACCAGATGTTCCATTTGAAAAATATACAACTGATAGTTTAACAAAACAAATTGAATATGTAATAGAAAACAATGAAGATTTAGAGAAAATTGAATATGAGAATCGTCTTGCAGATATTGAATTAAAAATTTATGAGGATAATAATTCAGGACAGTATGATAATAAAATCACTAAAATAAAAGAAGATAAGTCTAATTTGACTTATGATTTTAAAGATAAAAAACTAAGTTTAGAATATGAAGTAAGAAGTAAATATAATGATTTATTAACTTCATATGATAATTTAATTATTAAAGAGCTAGAAATAGCAAATTTAGAGATTACTTTAAAAACTGTAGAAAAAAGATATGACTTAGGATTGGAGTCAGAGAGTAATATGATTCTTGCTAAAGAAGATTTTGAATTTGCTAAATTAGAATTAGAAAAAGCTAAGTTAGCTTATTATTTAACTGTAGAGTCTTACAAGAGTTTTATACAATAAATTTAAGTGATTTGAAGAATATGCTAGTAACTGTATGTTTCTTTACGTTTAATAAGTGTAAAATATTTTATTACTAATATTATCTAAAATTACATTTATGTTTACATTTATTTAATATTTATATGTTTTAATATATTATATATATATAAATATATTATGATAAATAAGGATATTCTTAACTTTCTTATTATCTTAACTAATTAGGAGGATGAATATTAATGAAAAAAACAAAAAAATCATTAGTAAGTGCAGTAACAGCTTTGACTACAGTTGCAGCTGTTGTTACTCCTGTTACTACAGCATTAGCAGATACAACAAATGGTTGGGCACTAAATGGAAAAACATGGAATTATTATTTAAATGGAAATATGCAAAGAAACAAGTGGATTAAAACACCTTTAAAGAAATGGTATTACTTAGATAATAATGGAGCAATGGTTTTAAATACTTGGAAGAAAGATGGGACGAAATGGTACTATTTAGGCAATAATGGTGCTATGATAACTAAACAATGGATTAAAGTTGGTTCTTCGCAATATTATTTAGGTACAGATGGAGTAATGTTTGCAAATACTGTAACTCCTGATGGATACAGAGTTCTTATGGATGGGGCTTGGGATGGAAAAGCTAAAGTAGCAGATTTAACTGAGTATAAGGCGGTATTAAGTGAAAATTTGATAAAGGATGACTATACTGAAACTAGTTGGAATAATTATCAAAGTATATTAGAAGCTAATAAAATGACAGAAAATAACACTCAAATGCAAGTGGAAGTAGCGGTAAATGCTATAAAAAATGCACAGAAAGCTTTAGTGATGAAGTTAAGAGTTGTTTCAGCAAAAGCTCTTAATCTTAAGGAAATTGAAATTAAGTTTAATAAGCCAGTAGATACGACAACAGCACAAACTCTGGGAAATTATACTATAACTAATCTATCTATAAACTCACAAGCTGTAGAGATTAATGGTGGAAAAGTTACTTTGTCGGAAGATGGTAAAACTGCAAAAATTTATTTAGGTAAGATAGCTGGACAACAACAAACATTTGATTTGACAATACAAAATGTTAAAGACAAAGATGGCAAAATTATTGATAAAACCACAAAATCAATAAAAGCAATTGATACAGATTTACCATCAGTAGTTGATGTTGAGGCAATAGGTAATAAAACAATTGAGGTAACTTTCTCGGAACCGGTAAAAGAATATCCAACTATTAAAGTTAAATCTCAAGGTGCTACATATTCAGAAATTCCAGTTCTAAACAGTAATAACACAAAAGCTACTATCACTATACCAGCTAAACTTCCATATGGTACATCACTAGTTGAAATATCAGGAGGAAAGGATTATGCAGGATTTGGTATAGAAAAGGTTATTAAGAATTTTGTTGTAGTATCTGTAGAGAGTGCTCCAACAGCAAAGATACTTGAAGTTAAAGATAAACAAGTAACTATTAAATTTAACAGACCAATAAAATCTGGTACTTTTATTGGTAATGTGAATGCATATGTTAGACATACTTATAATGCAAGTGCATACCAAACTTTAGGAAATGAAGGTGTTATGAATCCAAGTGGAGATAATCAAACTTTTGTAGTTGATTTTAAAAATCCACTTCCACCAAAAACTACAACAATATATGTTGGTACTGTCAATCCACTTGCAACAGCTATAGAAGATAATTATGGAAATAAGTTTGTAAATGATTATTATAGTGTTGATGTTATTGCTGACATTATAAAACCAGAAGTATCAACGGTTGAATTTGTAGATGCACAAACAATTAAAGTTATTTTTTCAGAAAAAGTAGATGCAACTACTGGATATAATGGAGCTAAAAATCCTGCTAACTATGATTTGAGGAATAAAGATAATAAAACTATAACGATTACTTCTATATCTGACGTATTATATTCAGAAGATGATCAAAGTTTTCAGTTAAATACTACTTCAAATGCAATACTAGGGGGAAAATATACTTTACAAATAGAAAGAGTACAAGACTTGGCAGTGGCGAAAAATACTATAAATACTACTACTAAAACTTTTTTAGCTACTGACAAAGTGCTTCCAACGGTTAATTCTAAAGCAGATATTATTGGTGCTAAACGAATTAGAATCAGATTTAGTGAACCTATGAATATTGATTCAATTACAAATCCTAATAACTATGATGTTGATTCTAAAGTTAAATTTACAGCATCTGCAGATGCAAAATCGGTTGTGCTAGATTATGCAAATGTAACTCCAGTTGTTAATTTCTTTACTGAGACTGGATATACAATAATTACTGTTGGCAGAGTGAAAGATGCTGAGGGTAATGCTACAGCAGCAATAGAAACTACAACTATAGCAACAAATGGACAAGATTAAATTGAACCATACGAGATATGGAGACAACAGTATACTTCCATACTTTACTAATTGAATCTTTCACCTTAAATATGGTAAAATTAATTAAAAACATCAGGGAAACTTGATGTTTTTTTTGTAAGTATAAGTTTAAAAAAAGTTTACATCGGCTTACTATTAAATAAAAAACTAAGATGTTATAATTTTGTAGTAAAACCAATGAATAGTTCAAAGATTTTCAAAGGAAAATCATTCTGAACTTGTCACTTGGAACTTATCACTTGTCACTACTGTGGATAAATCTGTAAAAAGTTTATCCGTATATGAAATATTTTACATAGGATATATATTTTTGGAATATCGAAAGACAAAAGGAGTGTATAAGGATGAAGAAAAGAAAGTTAAAGGCCATTATTATAGGAGGTATATTTCTTATTGGTAGTTATACTGCATATGCTGATGAACTAAAGGAACCTAAGATTTGCTTAGATTTTCCTAGGTTAAACACTGAAATGAATTCTGATTTTTTAGTTAGCGGATGGGCTTTAAATGATTCAGGTGTAAAAGAAGTGAAAATTTATGTAGATGGTGAGTATACTGGAAATGCAACATCAGGTTTAGCAAGACCAGATGTTGATGGTGTCTACCCGGGATATAAAGATGGAAATGAAAGTGGATACAGTTATGAAGTGGATGTAGATGTATTAAGTGCAGGTATACATAATATAAAGATCCAATCTATAGGTAATGATGGGACAAGTGTTGAAACAGTTAGAGAAGTTAATGTGGTAAAAGCAGCACCAAAAATCTGTTTAGATTTTCCAAGGAATAACGAAGAAATAGACAGTGATTTCTATATTTCAGGTTGGTCATTAAATCAATCAGGAATCAATGAAGTAAAAATCTTTATAGATAATGAGCTGATAGGAAATGCAACAACAGGTATAGTAAGACCAGATGTAAATGAGGTGTTTCCAGGATATAAAGATGGAGATAAAAGTGGTTACAGGTATGATGTAGATATAGATACAATAAGTTCTGGAAAGCATAGTTTGAAAATTCGATCTATAGGTAATGATGGGACAAGCATTGAAACAACTAAACAAATTGATGTGGTAAAAGCATCACCTAAAATTTATTTGGACTATCCCAATGTGCATAAAGATATAGAAGCAAACTTTTATATTGGTGGATGGTCTTTGAATTCATCAGGTATAAGAGAAGTTAAAATTTTTATGGATAATCAGTACATAGGAAACGCAACAACAGGCATATCAAGACAGGATGTAAATGCAGCTTTCCCAGGATATAAAGATGGAGATAAAAGTGGTTTTAGTTATGTTGTAGATATAGGTTCTATTAGTAAGGGAATACATAATTTTGAAATTCAGTCTATTGGAAATGATGGGACAAGCACTGAAATTACAAGACAAATTAATATTGTGAAGTTAGAACCTAGAATTGCAATGGATTTTCCAAGAGAAAATAGTGAAATTGAAAATAGTTTTTCTGTTGGTGGCTGGGCTTTGAATCCATCTGCAGTAAAAACAGTAGAAGTATATGTGGATGATGTCTTTAAAGGAAATGCAACAATTGGAATAGAAAGACCAGATGTAAATGAAGCTTTTCCAGGGTATAAAGAAGGCGATATAGGTGGATATAATTTCAATATTGATATAGATACAATAAAAGCAGGAACTCGTAGTATAAAGGTAAGAGCTATAGGATATGATGGATCTACGATAGAGAGTTCTACGAATATAGATATAGTAAAGATACCATCAAAAATTGCAGTAGATACTCCTAGAATGGATACAGAGATAAAATCCAATTTCTATGTTAATGGATGGGTTATAAATGCATCAGGGATAAAAGAAGTCAATATTTATGTTGATGACAAATATATGGGACAAGCTGATATAGGAATACCAAGACCTGATGTAAACAGCGTATATCCAGGATATAGAAATGGAGATAGAGGTGGATATTCATATGATTTGAGTGTATATGATATTTCGCTTGGAAAACATGTTGTAAATATTCAAGCTGTTGGAGTAGACGGCGAGTTAATTAACACGTATACTAATATAGACGTAAAAGATAATACAAAACGATTTGTCTATTCTCAAAAAACTTTGGATGAAATGATTCAAGCTGAATATGCAAGAAATCCTAAGTATGGTACTGGAAGAGAAGCAACTATCGAAGAAGTGGCATATTACGTAAATCCTGATAATTTTGTTCATAGTGAATATGGAAGATACATGTTTATGAAATTAAGTTATATGGATGGTATAGATGTAAATGATTTGAATAGCATGTTAGGTGGAAAAGGTGTATTACAAGGCAAAGGAGATGTATTCTTAAAAGCAGGCAAAAATAGCGGTATAAACCCAATTTATCTAATATCCCATGCGCTTCTAGAAACCGGTAATGGTACTTCAAAATTAGCTAATGGATCATTATCGTATAATGGTGCTACTATTTATAATGCTTACGGAGTTGGAGCGACAGATGCTAATCCTAATTTGTATGGTTCAAAATATGCATATGAACATGGATGGTTTACCTTAGATGCAGCTATTATTGGAGGAGCAGAATTTATATCAAAGAATTATATTAAGAGTAGTAAATACAATAGTAACTATCAAGATACTCTTTATAAAATGAGATGGAATGATGAACAAATGTGGCACCAATATGCCACAGATGTTGGCTGGGCATATAAGCAAATAGCTAATATAAAAAGATTAATAGATATGTGTGAAAGCAGTACAAATTACTTTGAAATACCAACATACAAATAAATATTAGGCTTTGTTTTAAAACATAGTCGGTATTAAAGATTTGTTTCCAATAAAATAAGAAAAACACCGCTGGTAATCGTGGTGTTTTTCTTGAAATAAAATTTTCATAGAAAGACATTAAAAAAATAAGGGATGGTATGAGATGAAATACAAATTGAAAAATACGTTTAAAACATTTATTTTTGCATTATTGTTAGCATTTTCAATAAATTCTTCTGTTGTAATTGCTGATGGGAATAACATTCTATCTTCGGCAAATAATGTTGTAGCAACGGAAGTGTCAAATGATGCAGTTATAGGTGAAATAAAGAATTATGTACGAAATTATTACGTTAATGATTTTTCGGAAAGTGATTTAGATGTTTCTACTGTAGATGGATTAATAAAAAATTTAAATGATCCATATACCTCTTATCTTTCCAAAGAAGAATACAATGAATTCTTAAATAGTTTGGATAATAAATTTTCTGGTGTTGGAATAAATGTGGATATGGTAGATGATGGAGTATTGGTAGTTTCAATAATTGCAAATTCTTCAGCAGAAAAAGTCGGTTTAAAGTCGGGAGATATCATAACAAGGGTAGATGATTTTGAACTTGGGAATAAAACCCTTGAAGAAGCTGTATCAAAACTTAGAGGAGAAGAAGGTACCAGTATACATATATTTGTAAAAAGAGATGGGCAAACTCTTGAGTTTGATGTTGTTAGAAAAGAAATAAGCAACTCAACTGTCGTATCAAAAATATTTAGTGAAAATATTGGATATTTGCGTATATCAAGCTTTGGTGATGAAACAGAAAAAGACTTTTTATCAGCAATGACCAACTTAGAAAATAGTAATATTGAAAAACTTATCTTAGACTTAAGATATAATCCAGGTGGGTGGATGGAGTCAGCAACTAATATTGCCGGGTATTTCATTGGTAATAAAAAGGCTCTGAATATTGAAGATAAATATGGAAATGTTTTACCAGTGTATGGAAAGGATTATGGAAAAGTATTTGATAAGCCTGTAATTTTTTTGGTAAATGAGTATTCTGCAAGTTCATCAGAAATACTTTCTGCTGCAGTTAAAGACTATGGAAAAGCATTCTTTATAGGGAAAACAACCTATGGCAAAGGGGTAGCACAAAGTCTTTTTAACTTATCGAATGGAGATTATTTAAAACTAACAACTTTGAAATTTTACTCTCCTATGAATAATATAATTCAAAATGTTGGAGTGAGAGCAAATTTTACAGTAAATAGTGATATAGATACCTTAGCAGTGGCGTTGCTTTTTAGTGGAAGTTTAAAGAATAATACAAATGATAAAAGTGACTATATTAGAATTACTATAGAAGGATATGATTTCTATATAGATTTAGAAGAGGCTAGAAAAGATGAGAATTGGGAAATGTATAAATATATTATTGATAATATTCCGTTAATAAATATTAATGTAGGAAAAAAAGAACAATGGTTAAGAAGTGATATAAATTTCAAAAGAGAAGCAAATTCCTTTTATCCTGGAAGTACTGTTTTAAATAAAATTGAAAAAAAAAGTGAGGACAGAGAGTTTACTATCAATTTTAATAAGAAAGTGTTGAAGAACTCTGCTAATAAACAAAACATAAAATTGGTAAATTCAGAAACTGGTGAAGTAATCCCTTATAGATTTATCAATAGTCAAAATGAAAATAGTATAAAGATATATATTGAAGAATCTCTGGAAAAAGGAGTGTCATATTATATGATTATAGGTGATGAAATAGATAGTATTGATGGAGAAAACTTGAATAATACTACAGTTACAACAGTGAATGTTATATAGTTTAAAATTCTTTTACAAAACTTTAATAATTTGATTTTATTAAAGAAAATATCAAAAAATAAGAAAAAAACTTGTTTATTTGACGTGAAAAAGCTATATAAATTGAAAAAAAATATTGTATATAGGAGTTATTTGAGTTTACAAGAATTCTTTGGTAAATATAAATACTAAAATGCGACACTAAATATAATAATTTCTAATTTTACCTTATTATTTTAGGTTCTTTTTCATAGGTGTTAAAGTAAAGCAATTTGAAATTAATAGAAAACATGATATAATTTTAGTGTTAAACTAGAATATTATTTGGAAAGTTTAGAATAAATGAAGCAGATATAAAATAATGATTGGAGTTGTATTTATGAAAGGTATAATTTTAGCAGGAGGGTCAGGAACAAGACTTTATCCTATAACGAAAGCGGTATCAAAACAAATATTACCTATATACGATAAACCTATGGTTTATTATCCTATGTCAGTACTTATGTTAGCAGGAATTAAAGATATACTAATTATTTCAACACCAAGGGATATAAAGTTTTTTGAAGAATTATTTGATGATGGAAGTCAATTAGGATTAAATATTGAATATGCTATTCAAGAAGAGCCTAGAGGACTAGCAGATGCTTTTATAGTAGGTGAAAAATTCATAGGTGATGATAAAGTTGCTTTGGTTCTTGGAGATAATATATTCCATGGCTATGGATTTACTGAGAGACTTGAAAGAGCTGTTTCTAGGGAAGATTGTGCTACAATTTTCGGATATCATGTAAGTGATCCAACTTCATTTGGTGTAGTAGAGTTTGATGATGAATACAATGTTCTTTCTATTGAAGAAAAACCACAGGAGCCAAAGTCTAATTATGCTGTACCAGGCTTGTATTTCTATGACAATAATGTAGTTGAAATAGCTAAAAATATAAAACCTTCTGCAAGAGGAGAATTGGAAATAACTGCGGTAAACAATGAATATTTAAAAAGAGGAAAATTAAAAGTTGAACTTTTTGGAAGAGGAATGGCTTGGCTTGATACTGGAACTCACAGAGGATTATTAGATGCTGCAAACTTTGTTGAAGCTATTCAAACAAGACAAGGGCTTTATATTGCGTGTCTAGAAGAAATTGCTTATAGAAAAGGATATATTGATAGAGAAAGTTTGATTGAACTTGCTCAACCGTTATTGAAGACTGAGTATGGTAAATATCTAATGGGAATTGCAGATGATAAAAAACTTGCAAAGAAAATAGCAGAAAAATAAAGGGGTTATAAGATGAAAATTGTTATAACGGGTGCTAAAGGTCAATTAGGTACTCAGCTGATAAATATTATAAAAAGCGGAAAATCAGAGATTGGAAGTATAGATGAAAAATATTTAAATTCAGAGATTATCGGAATAGATATCGAAGATTTGGATATTTCGAACCTAGATGAAGTTATTGATTTTATATGTAAAGAGAAACCTGATATAATAATAAATCCAGCAGCTTACACCAATGTAGATGCATGTGAAAGCAATGAGGACTTGGCATATAAAGTGAATTCTTTAGGTGCAAGAAATTTAGCAATTGCCGCTGAAAAAGTAGGGGCAAAATTAATACATGTTTCTACAGATTATGTTTTTGAAGGAAACGGGACAAAACCTTATAAAGAATATGACATTCCAAATCCAGTGGGGGTTTATGGAAAAACTAAGTATCTGGGTGAACAATTCGTTAGAGAGTTTAGCTCTAAGCATTTTATTGTAAGAACAGCTTGGTTATATGGATATAATGGTGGTAATTTTGTTAAAACAATAATGAAAGCGGCAAAAGAAAGAGGTAAACTTCAAGTGGTTGATGATCAAAGAGGAAATCCTACTAATGCTGAAGATCTTGCTCATCATTTATTGAAAATTGCTTTGAGTGACGAATACGGAATATACCACTGTACAGGTGAAGGTGAATGTAGTTGGTATGACTTTGCGTGTAAAATAGTAGAAATGTCGAATATAGAATGCACAGTAGATCCTTGTACTTCTGAACAGTATAAAAGAGCTGCTAAAAGACCAGAGTACTCATCTCTAGATAATATGATGTTGAGATGTACAGTTGGTAATGAAATGAGAAGTTGGGAAGCAGCGCTTGAAGAGTTCGTAGAAAAGGTTAAATTTTAGGAGGATAATAATGAAAACTTATTTAGTAACAGGTGGAGCAGGCTTTATAGGATCAAATTTTGTTTTGTATATGTTAAAAAAATATGATGATATAAACATAATCAACGTTGATAAATTAACTTATGCAGGAAATCTGGAAAACTTAAAAGAAGTAGAAAATAATCCAAGATATAAATTTATGCAAGTAGATATATGTGATAGAGAAAATATACAAAACATTTTTAAAGAAAATGAAATTGATTACGTTGTACATTTTGCAGCAGAATCACATGTAGATAGAAGTATAAAGGAACCCGAAGTTTTTGTTAAGACAAATGTACTTGGAACATTGACTTTGTTAAATGCAGCGAAAGATGTATGGGAAACTGAAGATGGTTTCATTGAAGGTAAAAAATTCTTACATGTATCTACTGACGAAGTATATGGTTCTTTAGGAGAAACAGGATTCTTTATGGAAACTACACCAATAGATCCTCATAGTCCATATTCTGCAAGTAAAGCAAGTTCTGACTTAATGGTAAAAGCTTATGCGGATACATACGGAATGCCAGTAAATATAACTAGATGTTCAAATAATTATGGCCCATATCAGTTCCCAGAAAAATTGATACCATTAATCATAAACAATTGTTTGAAACATAATGACTTACCAATCTATGGCGATGGACTAAATATTAGAGATTGGTTATACGTAGAAGACCATTGTAAAGCAATTGATATGGTTGTTAGTAAAGGAAGACTAGGTGAAGTATACAATGTTGGAGGACATAACGAGAGAACAAATATCCATATTGTAAAAACTATAATTGAATACATAAAAGAAAATGTTGATAATGAAGTTTCAGAAAGTTTAATGAAATTTGTAGAAGATAGAAAAGGCCATGATAAGAGATATGGAATAGACCCTACAAAGATAAAAGAAGACTTAGGTTGGGAGCCAGAAACTCCATATGAAGAGGGAATAAAACTAACTATCAAATGGTATTTAGAAAATCAACAATGGTTACAAAATGTAACTAGTGGTGATTATAAAAATTATTATGCAAAAATGTACGATAATAAATAGTAAGAAACAGAAGGGAAGATAAAATTGGGTAAGTTTAAATTTACGGAAACTCCTATAAAAGATGTTTATGTTATAGAGCCTACTGTATTTGGTGATGATAGAGGCTATTTTATGGAAACATATAATTACAATGACTTTAAGGAAGCAGGATTAGACATGGTTTTCGTTCAAGATAATCAATCTATGTCTACTAAAGGTGTTCTTAGGGGATTACATTTTCAAAAGGATTATCCACAAGGAAAATTAGTTAGAGTTATTAAAGGTGAAGTTTTTGATGTTGCTGTTGACCTTAGAGAAGGTTCTGAAACTTATGGAAAATGGTATGGTGTCATTTTAAGTGATGAGAATAAAAAACAATTCTATATACCAGAAGGATTTGCACACGGATTTTTGGTTTTATCAGATGAAGCTGAGTTCTGTTATAAGTGTACAGATTTCTATCATCCAGGGGATGAGGGTGGACTTATATGGAATGATCCTAGCATCGGAATTGAATGGCCTCTTGAAGGTATAGATGAAATAAAACTATCTGAGAAAGACAAAAAATGGAATCTATTAGGCAAGTAAAAGTACAAATGAAAAAGTTGGATTGTGAGAGGTTTTGCTAATATGGAAAAATTGGTTTCGGTAGCAATTGTTAATTTTAATAATAAGAGTTACCTTGAAAGATGTATCAATTCAATATTGAGTCAAAGTTATAAAAATATTGAGATTATATTTATAGATAATTGTTCATCAGATGGTTCATTTGAACATGTATCCAATTTATTCAATAAGGGAAACATAAAAATAGTTAAACCTGATAATAACTTGGGATATGCTGGTGGAGCGAATTTTGGAATTGAATTATCATCAGGTGAATACGTAATGATAATGAATCCGGATGTTATTCTGGATAAAGATTTTGTGAAAAATTGTTATGAATTTATGCAAGGTGATTCTGAAATAGCTGCTATTAATGGTAAGTTATTGAAATATGATTTTGAAAGAGATCTAAAATTAGATATATTTGATTCTGCTGGTATTTGTGTAGAAAGAAGCAGAAGAGCATATGATAGAGGTCAAAACCAAGAAGATACTGGTCAATATGAAAATACAGAAGTAATTTTTGGAGTTTGTGGAGCATCTCCTTTTTATAAAAGAAGCGCACTAGAAGATATAAAAATAGGCAAAGAATATTTTGATGAAGATTTCTTTGCTTACAAAGAAGATATAGATCTTTCATGGAGATTGAATCTGTATGGATATAAAAATATGTACTACCCTAAAGCTATTGCCTATCATGGTAGAGCTCTAGGTGGTTCTAGAGGCGGTATAAAGAACTTTATAAATAATAGGAAGGCTCAATCAGAGTTTCTAAGAGGGATTTCCTTTAGAAATCATTACTTGATGCTTATAAAGAATGAAACTAAAGAAAGTTTAAAAGGTAACAGGTTCTTAATTTTTAAGAGATTTATTTCTTTTATTATGTATTCAATTATATTTGAAAGATTTAATTTTAAATACCTATTACAGATTTTAAAAATGAAAAACAAAATGGTTAAAAAAAGAGAAGTAATTATTTCAAACATAGAGACTACAAAAGAAAATATTTCTGAACTTTTTGCATAAATTTAACCAATATATTAGGAGTAAATATGGGAAATGATATGAAAAGTCCAATGAAGTTTTTATTAAAAAATACTTCATTGGTATTTGTTATGAAAATAATTGGTATGGGTTTTGCTTTTATTTTTCAAATAATTCTTGGTAGATTATTGGGAAAGAGTTTATATGGAGAATATACTGTTTTTATATCTATTGTAAATATTTTTAGTTTGGTTACACTTTTAGGTACAGATAATTGTTTGATACGAACTATTCCACATTTCAATGATGATGATAAATTCAAGTATGTATTATTAAAAAGGGTACTTACATTTGTAACAATAAACTCTGTGTTTATTACTTTGCTAATGTTTATATTCAGACATAGATTATATGTTATTTTTGATATTGCGGATAAAAAATATCTCGTACTTACATTTTTGATATTAATAGTATTTTCTATGTCAAAGGTAATTGATGGGTTTTTACAAGGTATAAAAAAAACAACTATTTCTATATTATTTAATACAGCTTTAAATAATTTATTTAGAATAATTTTCTTTTTTGTTCTTTATTTTGTTTGTAGTAAAAAAATTCTTGTTGCACTTGCAGGTTATTTATTAACTGAAATAGTTCTGTTAGCATTAAGATTAATATACATATTTAAAGAATATTCAAAAGAAGATTTAGAATTGCAAACTGAATATGAACTAAAAGATTATAGATATTTTATAAGATATTCACTATCTTTATTTATTATTGTAGGGATAGATATATTGATGCGTAACATTGATAAATTAATGATTCAATCCTATGTAGGGTATGGACAAGTGGGTATTTATAAAGCAACTGAAAACTATTTGGCGTTAGTTGCTGTGTTTATCACTCCCTTTGTTGTGTTTTGGCCTATGATTTCTGAGATGTACAAGAAAAAGCAGATAAAGCTTATAGATGAAATGTTCAGCAATATTGTTAAAATCGTTTCATTATTTTCATTACCTGTAATTATATTTATGATTGTTTTTTCAAAGGATTTACTCTTATTTTTTGGAGAAGAATATATCGTTGGTTACTCAGTATTATATATATTATTGATAGGTAATGTATTTGACGCATTGGCAGGTCCGGTAGGAGCTTTATTGAATATGACAGAGTATGCAAAATACAACTTAGTGAATATGATTGGGTTATTAATTTTAAATGTCATTTTAAATTTTGCTCTTATACCAAGATATGGAATAAATGGTGCTGCGATGGCTACTACTATTTCTCTTGTAGTTATAAATAGTGTGAATATAGTTCAAAATAAAATCTTGTTAAATGTATTTCCATATAGCAAAGAAAATATATATTTACTTATATTCAGTGTAGCTGTTTTCTTTGTAGATAAGAATTTGTATAATATAGTAAATATAAATATTTTTCTAAAAATGATATTGTTTATATTAATGAATTATATTATTTTAATATCTCTTTATATTCTTATTATAAGACCTAACATCAAAGAGATGTACGAAAAATTGGTGAAGAAGAATATATAGGTTGTTAAGGGAGAAAGAATTATGAAATACAATGATATAAGAAAGAATTATCAAAATTATAGTTTTATTGATACGGCATTGGTTGATCCGTATGTGGCGGCAATATCGCCAATTTTTACTAAGTTATTTATTAAATTTAATATTATACCTAATCAAGTTACTGTTTTAATGATAATATCAGGCGTTTTAGGGGCTATACTATTCTCATTTCCTAATCTTATACTTAAGATACTAGGTGTGGTATTTATTCATTTATGGTACATATTTGATTGTTCTGATGGTGAAGTAGCTAGAATTACTAAAAAGTTTTCGAAATTTGGAAAAGAAATAGACCATATGGCTCATATTATAAACCATCCTCTATATAATTTATCGTTTGCATATTCTATGATATGTTTAAAAAGGTTTAATCCTACAATAATTTTATTTCTTTTTATGATGGTTTTAGCTATCGATATGATTAACAGGTATCTTGAGAGTTTTTATATAATATATGATTTGCGTATGGAAAGTGGTGGCGGAACTGTTAAAGAAAATAGTATGGGGAAAAGAATCATTTTGTATATTATTAATATATTTGTGTTATACCCTAATTTTGCTTTGATTTTTCCCATAGTCTATTTAATAGATGCTAACTTCAATACTAATATCACTATATATTACTTAATAGCTCAGGTGTCTGTAGCGGGTATAATTGTTTTACGTAATTTTGTTAAAAGGTTAATAAATGTTGTTCATTTATAGGTAAATATAAATGAAAAAGTATAAATGGAGTCCGATAGAATTAAGTTCTATTGGATTTTTGTATTTAATACCATAATAATATTTACATTTAAATAATGGTAATGATATGATACAATACCATATGAAAGTAAAATGATAAAGGAAAGGGGAAAATAGATTGCTTAATAAGAAATTTATAAAAATTTTAATAGGTGTTTTTTTTATATATAGTTTTACCATTTTTTCTATAGTTAAAGCTGATGAGATAGATGGATGGAATTTTAATGTGGATAGCTGGAGTTATTATGAAGAGGGTGTAATTCAAAAAGATATATGGATAGAAGGGTTTGAAAATGAGTGGTACTGTCTAGATGAAAATGGGAAAATGATGATGAATAAATGGACTAAAGATGCATTAAATAGATGGTACTACTTAGGAAGTAATGGAACTATGCAAAAAGGTTGGATAGAATTTGATGGTAAATGGTACTATACAGATTCAAAGGGAGTAATGCAAGCTAATAAATGGATTAAATTAAAAGGAAAATCATATTATTTAAATATTAGCGGTGACATGGCAGTCAGTACAAGGACATCTGATGGATACAGAGTAGGTGCTGACGGAACATGGGATGGAAAAATATCAATAAATGATGATGTTGTAGTGATATTTAAGGATACGAATTTAGAACAATTAGTAAGAAATCAGATAAATAAATCAACAGGAGCATTATATAGAAGTGAAGTTGAAGAAATATCTGAATTAAATGGAGCAGATTCAAACATTAAAGATTTGTCTGGAATTGAGAATTTAAAGGGACTTTTAAAACTTGAATTATACAACAATGAAATTAGTGATATAACTCCACTAGGAGAATTAACAAATTTGACCCATATTTATTTATTCAATAATAACATTAGTGATATTGAACCATTAAAGAAATTATCTAAGTTAAAGAGTATATACTTATTTAATAATGAGATAGATGATATGTCACCATTAAAAGAATTAATTAATTTATCATATATTGATATATCGAACAACCAAATTACTGATATAACTCCATTAGAGAAATTGAATAATTTAACAGATTTTTATTTTTCGGATAATAAAGTTTTTGACATAACTGCTTTGAAAAAATTAAATAATTTAAAAAATGTTGTTTTATTTCACAATTTAGTTAGTAATTATAGTATTGAAGTACTTAAAGGTGATTTACCTAATTGTAATATAAGATAATAGTTGAAAAAACTGTAGCTGAAACTGCTACAGTTTTTTGTTTGCAATCTTTAAAAAGTAATTTTGGGGAAAATTTAATAAAATATTGAGTTAAAATAAAAAATAATGTAAAATTATATATAAATAAGGGGGAAGAATGCATATGATAAAGAAACGAACTTTTAACAGATATAGTGTAATAAAATTGACGTTTATTTTTATGATATCAATAAATCTATTATTTACAGTAAATATAAAAGCGGTTAATAACTTACCAAAAAAATATGATTCTAGAGATTATGGATATACTTCATCTGTTAAGGATCAAGGTATGATTGGAGCTTGTTGGTCATTTGCTTCTAATGCATCCTTGGAAGCTTTTTTATTAAAGAATAATGAAAGAGAAATTAATCTATCAGAAAATAATATGATAAATAATCATGACTTCTCATTAGGTGCTAATGGTGGTGGAAATATATCAATGGCAACTGCTTATTATACTAGTTGGGCAGGTCCCGTACTTGAAAAGGATGATCCGTATCCAGATAGATCAATACCTAAAAATATTGTATCAAGGGAAGTTAAGGATGTGGTTAAGCATATTCAGGAAGTATTATTTATACCTAAAAGGAATGATTTCTTAGATAATGATGGTATCAAGAAAGCTGTAATGGAGTATGGATCGGTAACTTCAATTATGCATGAAGATTCAAAGTACTATAATTCTCATACTAATTCTTATTACAGTAATAATAGTGAATATCCCAATCATCAAATATCTATAGTAGGGTGGGATGATACATATCCAGCAGAAAATTTTAATACTCAGCCAGAAGGTGATGGAGCTTTTATTATTAAAAATAGTTATGGGACAAGTTGGGGTAATAATGGGTTTAATTATATATCTTATTATGACAACGTTATTGGAAATGAGAATGCAGTTTTTATAGCAGAAGAGAATAATAATTATGACAATATCTATCAATATGATCCATTTGGTATGACATCTCGGATAGGATATGGAATTGAAACTGCATGGTTTGCTAATGTTTTTACCGCAAAAGGTGAACTTGGCGAAAAATTAAAAGCCATTAGTTTTTATACTACGAAAAAGAATGCAAGTTATGAAGTTTATTTTTCTAATACTTCAAAGCCTGTTCAATATGGTGATACAAATAAGAAAATTTCCAGTGGAACTATTGAAATGCCAGGGTATCATACTATAGAATTAGGAGAAGAACAATTATTAACGCCAAAAGAACAGTTTACAATTGTTGTAAAAACAACTATACCTGGAGAAGAAAGACCTATACCAATGGAAACTATAATAGAAGGTTATACGGATAAAGCAA
Organism: Clostridium sediminicola; assembly: GCF_050402865.1. Classification (NCBI taxonomy): domain Bacteria; kingdom Bacillati; phylum Bacillota; class Clostridia; order Eubacteriales; family Clostridiaceae; genus Clostridium; species Clostridium sediminicola. Next base: position 135,836 of record NZ_BAABMF010000005.1, on the reverse strand, counting down.
AGAGTAATTCTGGTGAGAGTTATATAAGCTATAATGGATTAGAGTGGGAAGATTTAGAGAATACCAATCCAAATTCAAATGTTAATTTAAAAGCATTTACTGTAGATGTTGACTTATTTGCTATAACTGATATTAAAAAGGTTAATGGATGGAGTCAAAGTGGACAACTATGGCGATACTATAAAGAAGGTATAGCACAAAAGGAATTGTGGATTCAGGACACATTAAAACAATGGTATTATGTAGGCACAGATGGATATATGTTAACAAGTTCATGGGTAAATGATATAACAAATCAATGGTACTATTTAGATGCAAATGGAGTAATGGTGTCAAATCAGTGGATAGAATCAAATGGGAAATGGTATTATTTAAATCACAATGGGGATATGGCAGTGAATACTGTTACAGTTGATGGATATAGAGTAGGAATAGATGGAGCATGGGAAGAGAATTAAGTAATTAATGATAATTTGAAAGGAATAACTCATCCTTAAAACGCATAAAAATAGTAATAAAAAACGTTTTAGGGGGAATAAAATGAATAAAAAAATTCGTGTTATTTTTACAACTGTTTTAATTTTAGTTTTTGTTTGTATTCCAGTATTTGGACAAGAAAAAGATGCATCTGTAAAAGAAGCGCGTAATATTGAAGCAGTTTCTAGTTATATGTATGAGGAATATGAGTTTTACAATGATCATGGTAATTGGTATTGTGTAGATAGATATGGTGATATTCAAACAGGGTGGGTATATTGTTATGATAACTGGTATTTTTTCGATTATAATTATGGAATAATGCAAACAGGATGGATAAATGATTACGGTGATTGGTACTATTTTTACAATAATGGTACTTTAGCTACTAATACAACTATCGATGCATGTTATGTGGATCAATATGGAGTATATCAAGAAGTGGCTGTACAAACAGGATGGATATTTGAAAATGGCCAATGGCTTTACATGGATGAGGTTGGGATGCCTTATTATGGATGGCTATATGACTATGGTGACTATTACTACTTTGATGATGGAATAATGCATATAGGATGGTTAAATGATTATGGCGATTGGTATTATTTCTATAATGATGGTACTTTAGCGACAAATACTACTATTGATGGTTGTTATGTAGATGAATATGGTGCATATCAAGAATATGATGTTGAGACAGGATGGGTATATGATTATAACTATTGTGTATGGAATTATTTTTATAGTGACGGGTCAATGGCAATTGATACAGTGATAGATGGTTGTTATATTGACATTTATGGGAACTACTATGAGGAATAATAAGAAAAAGATAACATTTTATTTGGTGCTATAACTATATTCTTATAATAAAAGCATGAATTATTATCCCTATAATTCATGCTTTATATATGTCTTTATTTTTAATTATTATTCATCTTCTGTGACAGAAATCTTCTTGAGGAGTATATCATTTTTTTCTATTTCAATGGTTTCTTTTTCTAACATGCTATCTTTTGAAATATCCTTAAAGAAACTGTAGATTATTAGACTCATAATAATTGCTAATGGGAAAGCAGCAACTATGGAAAAAGTCTGTAACATATTCAAAGTACTTTCATTAAAAATAAGAGCAATTGGTAATACTATAAAAATCAATGCCCAGAAGACTCTTAGAAATTTTGGAGGCTCTTCATCTTTTTGAATGTTTTTTACGGAGTACTCAGATATAACAAGAGTGATAGCATCAAATGTACTTGCATAAAAACCAATCATAGCTAATGCTAATAGAAACATAGCAACTTTACTAAAAGGTAGTTGATTAAATATTTGAAGAATTACTTCTGAGGGAACAATGCCATCTATAAGCTGAGTCGCAGCATCAATTTTTCCTGTAACTTGTTGATAAAGGCCGAAGTTACCAAAAACTATAAATGAAGTATATGTTCCAAGTAAACCACATGATAAACCACCAAGTATTACTTGTTTTATTGTACGTCCTTCAGAGATTTTAGCAATGAAAAATGGTGTAGCAACAAACCAAGCAATCCAATAAGCCCAATAAAATATAGTCCAATCTTGTGGAAAACCTGAGCCACCAGTTCCAGATACTCTGAGTGGATCCATCCACGTAGCCATTGCAAAAAACTCTTGTATCACTTTTCCTATTCCAGTTACACCACTTTCAACAATATAGGTTGTAGGTCCTAAGAATAAGAACATTGAAACGAGAATTATAAATACTATGACACAAAAATTAGCTAAATGGGAAATTCCTTTAAGTCCTACAGTAACAGCAATAGTATAAACTAAAGCTATGAATACTAGTATTCCTATTGTCAATGCTGTGCTTTGAGGTATTCCTAAAGTAGTTGATACAACTAATGAAAGCAATGGAGTTGCAAGTGCAAAAGTTGTAGCTGTTCCTGCAAGTAAGCCGACGATTGAAAATATATCTATAGCTTTTCCTAAAAATCCATCAGCTTTTGAGCCAATAGTAGAACGACAAGCTTCTGAAAGTGTTTGTCTATTTCGTTTTTTTACAAAAAACATATATCCATAAGCAACAGCTGGTAGTATAAAAAAGCTCCAAGGAATTGGCCCCCAATGAAATAGGGGGTACGATGATGCAAAATCTTGTTTCTGAGCTAAGGTCATATTCTCTAACCCAAACGGAGTAGAACCAAAATAATATGCCCATTCTATTAAAGCCCAATAAAGTATATCTGCTGCCATAGTTGAGGTGAATATCATAGAACCCCAAGCAAAGTTACTAAAACGTGGTTTTTCAAGGTTCCCTAGTTTGAAGTGACCAAAACGTGAAAATGCCAGCCAAATAGATAACATAAAAATTCCAAGTCCAAAAATCATATAAAAAGCTCCAAATTTTCCTACAAAAATGCTTCTTAAAAAGTTTATTGAGTTTCCACTAGATTCAGGGAAAATCAATAACATTAAGAAAAGAAGCGATATTATTCCCAGTGGTATTAGTGTAAGCGTCCAGTCAATCCCCTGTAACTTTTTGTTTTTGTTTTGAGGTATCATTTTATTATTCTCCTTTTAATATTTCTTCGAGTTTTTTTAAATCTTCTAATGAATCAATTTCAAACCAATCATTGGATTTTATTTTTTGCATTTCAACATACACTTTTGAAAGATTATCTTTAACAATATTATCCCAATATAAGTTTTGCCAATTATCACTTTCTAAAGCTTCTTCTAATTTAGTTTTTATAAATTTACCGTCCTCATTATTCCAGTAAGACACACCGGACATAATATAGCCATCGCCACTTGAAGTTACAATATCATTTACTCTTTCTTTCACATCAAAATGTAAAGACCATTCATTTTGAAAGTCTTTCTTTTTACCAGAAAAATAAGTTGAAACTTTTAATTCTTTCTTTAAGAAATTTCTACTTAAATAGGTATCAGCATCGATAACATAACAATCTTCTAAATACTCGCGAACAAGGTACATTGAGTAAATATTATTATAGACATTATATTTATCATTGTAGACTAATTTTACATTGTATTTTTCTTTTAAATAGTCAAATTTTTCTGCTAAATATCCAGTTAATACAATTATTTCTTCAATACCGATTTCATTTAAAAATTCAACCTGACGTTCTAATAATGGTTTTCCGTTAACTTTAATTAATGATTTTGGGGTTTCATTTGTTATAGGTCTTAGCCTAGTCCCCATACCTGCAGCTAATAATATTGCTCTCATAAAATCACTCTTTCCAATATTTATTTATATATATTTTTTGAATAATATTTTTAAATTTTCTTTAACTCTTACATATCGATCATATCCATATGTACCAAAGTCATCTCCCTTTGCTTCTTTAATATTTGTCCACAATGCCCACAAGAAGTCTTGAAGTATTTTATTGATAAGTAGTCTTATATTAGTACTTGTATCATATTCCCCATCAAAATATATTTTTAGGAATAGTTCTTCTTCATCTTGAGAAAAATCACATTCAAGTGAATGCGCTGCTAAATCCCACATAGGATCATTCATACCGCTATATTCCCAGTCTATTAAAAATATTTTATCATCACCATTTTTAATAAAGTTTTCAGGAACTGTATCATTGTGACAAGGTACTTCAGGTACATTTAAATCAAAAATATAATCTTTTAGCTTAAATACTTTTTCTTTTATAATTTCATAATCTTCAAAGTTTTTACCGTTATACTTCTTTAGTAAACTTTCATAGATATTTATCAAATGAAAAACATCAAATTTATTTTCAAAAACTATTTCTGATGTATGGAGTTGTTTCAGTATGTTAGCTACTAACTTCATATTGTCTTCTTTTTTTGCTGTACTACCGTTTAATGTTTCTGCATTTTCAACAAATCTAGATATTTTTATTCCACTTGTTTCATTAAAATACATTACTTCAGTATCAAAACCGTAAGTATGAGCATATGCAGAGTTTTTAAATTCATTTTTTCTAGAAATCATTTCATCTGTTCCATACCCTGGGAGTCTTAAAACAAAGCTTTCATCGTTTATGGAAATTTTAAAATTCTTGTTCGTCATACCACCAATAGGTTGTATATTTTTAATTTTAGCTTTATCTAAGTTTAATGATTCGCTAACTATAGTTTTGATGTTATCAACTCTTATTTTTAATTCTTTCCTTTTCATTTTTGGGAAAATATGATTTTTAACATTTATGTATTGTTCTAAATTATCTATTTCAGCCCATACTAAATCGTCGATTTTTGTAAAACCGATATTGTAATTTCTACCAATATCCATTAATAGATACTCATAGTTCAAATATGGATTCCTATTGTTTTGGAATTCCTCAAGCATTAAGTTATATACAGCAAAAGAAATTTTAGAAATTCCAATCATTTCCCCATCAATTTTATTGAATTGATGAATATCTTTACTCATTTTATATAGAAAGCCATTTCTGATTTCTACAAAAGCTTCGTCACCAGAACCACTTTCGTTAGTAATTAAAATACAATCTCTATTTTCATTTTGGAGTAAGTGCTTTAAGGTCCTTTCTTCGAAAAGTATATCATTTTCAATTAATAAAAAATCATCGTCTATATGGAGTGATGCTAATGAAAGAGAGTGCATTGTTCCTGTCCATTTAAATCTATCGTTATAAACAAGTTTGATTCTCTTATCTTTGACGAATTTATCAAAATATTTATTTTGATAACCAGTGATAATAACAACATTATCAATATTATGTAAGAATAGTTGGTCTATAGTTCTTTCTATTAAAGAAATATCTTCAAATTCTAGAAAGCCTATAGGCTTATCAAAGTCAGATACTTTACCTGCAGCAAGAATTACAGCTTGAGAAACTGTTTTAAAAGACTTTTGGTGAAGTTCTAATTTTCTATTTTTTGAAATCTTTAATTTTTCTTCAATCAGTTTAAAACCTAATTTAGTTAATGTATATAAAGTTTTATTATTAGTTTTATCATAAGATAAATACTCTTTTTCGATTAAATTTTTTAATTTTGAATTTACTGTTCCTAGTGATAGCCCTGTTGAACTTGATATATCTCTTTGACTTAAATTATTATTAGCATTTAATAACTCAAGTATTTTTATTTCTTTATCGTCCATTTTTAATCCTCCCTCTTAATGTTCAAAATTTGAACACTGAAACATTTTATCATATATTTATAAAAAGATAAAGTAAAATCACCCATAATTTTAATAATCTAAAACTTAATTTTTTGTAAACGACCTTTATTTTTGTAAAATATAAGGGTATAATAAACAAGATGTAAATGATAAAATATCACAATATTATACAAGGGAGTAAATAAAATGGCAAGAAAAAAAAAGGAGAATAGCGCGAAAAAAGTACTACTTTCTATTTTAATTATATTAGTTCTCTTAGGTGCAGGTGCAGCAGGGGTAATAGTAGCTAAATTAAATAGTGTTGTAAGTGGCATGGACAAGGTTGAAATATCTGAAAAGAAAGAAGATCTTGAAATACATGAAGATGTAGAAGAAAAAGTGAAAGAATATAATGTTACAAATTTTGCTTTTTTTGGAATAGATACTAGGAGCGTAAGTGGTGTAAAAGGTCGTTCTGATGCCATAATGATTGTTTCAATTGATAAAGATCATGATAAAATTAAATTATCATCAATAATGAGAGATACATATGTAGATATAAAGGGGCATGGGAAAGATAAAATAAATCATGCATATGCATATGGAGGGCCACAACTTGCAGTTTCAACGATAAATAAAAACTTTAATTTAGATATAAAGAATTTTGCTTCAGTTAATTTTTATAATTTACAAAAGATAATTGATGCATTAGGTGGAGTTACATTAGATATATCAAGCGCGGAATTAAAATATATTAACAATTATATCAAGTGTTTGGCACAAGATTCTAAGAGTAAAGCAAAATATATTAAGAAAACAGGTACTCAAACTTTAAATGGACAACAAGCAGTTGCATATACTAGAATTAGGTATACCAATGGTGGAGATTTCAAAAGAACAGAAAGACAAAGAGAAGTGTTGTCAGGGTTATTAAATAAAATTTCAACTATGAGCAAGGCTAAGTTTATATCAGTAGTTCCTGAACTTGCTAAGTATGTTACAACTAATATGGATGTAACTGATATGATTTCTGTAGGAGTAGATGCTTTACAATCAGATATATCTAATATAGATACAGAAAGATTCCCTATTGATAGTAATGCTGTAAGCAAAAAAATTAATGGAATATACTATCTACAAACTGATATAGAAAAAACAACTGAACAAATTTTTAAATATATTTATGAGGATGTAAAACCACCAAAGGAAGAAACTAAATAAAGATTATATAAAACTGATGGCATAGCTATCAGTTTTTTTTATTTTATGCTTTATTTTAAGTAGTTTTTGATTTCGTGAACAATAATTATAAATTTCGAAGAAAAACGCTTGGAAATTTATAGTGATAAGTTACAAGTGATAAGTGACAAGTTGTGGATACCTTAACTTGTCACTATTTTAGTTCGCATTTTATTTCAATTGTGAATTTTTAAATTAATATCAACACTATTTTAAAAGAGAGTTTTTCATAAAAAAACATTTACAATATATGCCATATATAGAAAAGTATGATATAATATTTTATGTAAGAAAATTACATTTATCAATAAGGTAAAGGGGCGAATATTGTTGTTACATAAAAAATTTATATCTATTTTATTAGGAGTTATAATTATTACAAGTAGTTTAATGGTTTCTAGAGTAAACGCTGATATGGTAAATGGATGGAATCAAAGTGGACAAACATGGGAATATTATAAGGATGGAATATTACAAAGAAATATTTGGGCACAAGACACAGCAAATAGATGGTATTATTTAGATGAAAATGGAGTTATGAAAACAAATGATTGGGCACAAGATTCATCAAAACGGTGGTACTACTTAGATGAGTATGGTGCAATGAAAACAAATCAATGGGTTCAAGATACTTCAAATAGATGGTACTATCTAGGGTCAACAGGAACTATTAAAACTAATTCTTGGATTCAAGATAAGGAAAATCAATGGTATCATTTAGATGAAAATGGAGTTAAGGAGATAAACACATGGATTCAAGATTCATCAGAACGGTGGTACTACTTAGATGATAATGGAGTTATGATAACAAATGGATGGGCTCAGGATTCATTAAATAGATGGTATTATTTAAATTCTAATGGAAGAATATCTACAGGATGGATTAACTATGGAGAAAAATGGTATTATTTAAGTAGTAATGGAATTTGGTTATCGGATGAATCATTGGAATCAATAGTAAATGGAAATGGATTGTCAAGCAGTACTAGCTATACAATTACAATAGATTCAAAAAGACAAATGGTTAATATTTTTAGTGGATATGCTGAACATTGGAAATTGATTCGTTCAATGCGATGTGCCACAGGAAAGGCATCAACTCCTACGGTAAAAGGTTTCTATAAAATTCAATGTAAAGGTTCTATGTTTAGAGTATCTAAAAATACTATATGTAAATATTATTCTGGATTTCATGGTGATTATTTATTCCATACAGTATTACTAGACAATAAAGGGAACATTCAAGTTCCCACGTTGGGGGTAGCTGTGTCCCATGGTTGTGTTAGACTTGCAATTGAAGATGCAAAATTCATTTATGATAACATTCCCATTGGTACAAAGGTTTGGTCTTATTAATCAAATTTAAAAATTAACTGATAACATATGTTATCAGTTTTTGTTTTTGTTTTTGTTTTTGTAAAATAAAAATCTACCTTGATTAATTTATGAAAATATATTATAATCTTAATATACCATATAGGGGTATATCGAATAGTACGATTTTATTATGATTTAATCATAGGAGGTAATCAGAATGAAAAAAGCATATATTAATCCGAATAAATGTGATAAATCACCATTTTGTGCAGCTAAAAGAGTTTGTCCAGTTAAAGCTATTAGTAGAAAAGGTGGTATGTTTTCAAGTGAAGTGTATTCTGTAGAAAAGGATAAATGCATTGGATGTAAAAAATGTATTGACTTTTGTCCACATAAAGCTATTAGTATGAAATAAAAACAAAATGCGAAGCAAGCTTCGCATTTTATAGTTTATTTTCCTCATATATTTTATAATATTTTTCAAAAACAGGATTTGTATTTAAACTTGTTAAATATTCAATAAATGGGTCGCGTAATTCTTCTTTTTTAAGAGCAAATTCAATCGAAGCTTTTAAAAAATCTAATTTATTTCCTACATCATATCTTCTACCTTTGAAGTTATATGCATACATAGCTTCGTGAGTAATTAATTCTTTTAAGGCATCTGTGAGTTGAATTTCCCCACCTTTGCCTGGTTTAGTATGTTGTAGTATATCAAATATGGCGGGGGTTATTATATATCTACCCAAGATTGCAATGTTTGATGGTGATTCTTCAGTACTTGGTTTTTCTACTAAATCTTTTACTTTATAAACTCCATCCTCAATATTTATTCCATCCACTATACCGTATTTTGATACATTTTCTTCAGGTACGGGTTGAATACCTAATATCGTTGTTTTATATTCATCAAAGCAATCTATAAGTTGTCTTAAGCAAGGCGGGTCATTATCTACTACATCATCACCAAGCATTACAGCAAAAGGTTCATTTCCAACAAACGTCTTAGCACATAAAATTGCATGCCCTAAACCTTTAGGCTCCTTTTGTCTTATGTAATGTATATCAACCATATTAGAAATTTTTCTAACCATTTCTAACATTTCAGTTTTGTCTTTTTCTTGTAGCTGTAGTTCAAGTTCGACGGATTTATCAAAATGATCTTCTATGGCTCTTTTATTTCTTCCAGTTATTATGAGAATTTCTTCAATACCTGAAGATACAGCTTCTTCAATGATATACTGAATTGTTGGTTTGTCTACTATAGGTAGCATTTCTTTTGGTTGTGCTTTTGTAGCAGGTAGGAATCTTGTTCCTAAACCTGCAGCAGGTATAATAGCTTTTTTGACACTCATTTGTAAGACCACCTTTTTTAGTAATTTTTAAAACTCTAACTTTTTATTGTTAATCTATCTAGACCAAATGAACACTAGTAATATTTAAATTGTAAATAACATCTTTTCTTTCCACAACAATTTTGATATTTTTAGCTAGTTCAACATGGTTAGATATTTTAGTTAGTAATTCTCTTGTAGGATTAATTGCTGTTGGGTTATTTACCATACTTAACATTCCAAAGTCCCCAGCAGTGTCACCATAAGCATAACTTTTTGTTAAATCTATATTATATTTTTGCACAAAAAAGTTAATAGCATTTTTTTTGCTTTCGCTATCCCACATTGGTAATACATTACCAGTGTAAATTTTGTTATCGTCCATGAGATATTTGGTACCAATAAAATCATCAAATCCAAATTTAATTGACATTTCTTTTACTAATTCATTAGGACTTCCTGAAATTGTTATTACTTTATGACCTTGAGATTTATGCCAATTTATTTTATCTCTTGTATAGGTATAAACTCTATCACCTTTTTGGTCTATGACTTTTTTAGCTATAAAATCAACCTGAGTTTTATGAAGTCCTTTTATAGCTTCTACATAGATTTCAGCCATTTTTAATAAATAATTATCATAGTTACCTATTCTTTTATCCCATTTTATATAATGATCTCTAACTTCGTTATACCACCTTTCACTATCAATGATTTCAGATTTTATCAGCTTTTTAAAAATTTCTGTAATTAATCCTTCTCTATATAAAGTACCATCGATGTCGAAAAATGCAGCTGCAATTTTACTCATAAAAAACCTCCTTATTATTCTATGTAATATTATAATAAATCATTAAATGTTTTTTGTGAAATAAAATGAAGATTTTGTTAAAGCATTTGTTAAAGTATTTGAATAGAATCATTTTTTGTCATATATTCATATTTAAGTTTCTATATTATATGTTATAATATTATTGAGATTTAGTTAAACACAACGAAGCACTAGAATTGGGGGATTTATATGAAGAGAATAAGACCTATGTATTTTGTATTTGCTGCACTTATTGTTCAATTTGTGACTGTGTATTTAATATATGAATCAGTTGGTGGCGGAAATTCCAGTAGAATGATGGCAGGTAGTCTAGCATCAATGATACTAATAGGTATTGCTTTGATAATATCAATTATAAAAATTATATATAATAAATCAAAAGGAATTAAAAATAAAATTGGACAAAATATAATTTTCTGGTTTTTTTCAATAATTTACATGGGTATTTTATTAGTAGGATTCAAATTTATTCAATTATATCCACATATTTAGACTAATCAAACTCAGTTAACACTACTGAGTTTTTTTTATGATTATAAATTTATAAATTCATCCTTCAGTGGTTCCAAAAAGGATATATGATTTAGATCTTGGTAAATAATAAATTTATTACAATTAATTACACTGTTTTATTTAATAACTTTTACATATGCTATAACTAAATGGATTAACATTAGAGAAGGAGCTATTATGGAAAACAAATATGTTATAAAAGTTATTATTTTGGTTTTGTTAATTAATTTATTTGATATATTACCTTTTGTAAAAAGTGTATATGCTATTCCATTAATTGAGAGTACATTTGAAGAAGAGAGAGAGTTAAAATCTAATCACAAAACTATATATATTACTTTTGATGATGGACCTTCTATTAATAATACTGAAAAAATATTGAAAATACTAAATAAATATAATATAAAGGCAACCTTTTTTGTGATTGGTAATAAAGCTGAAGAATATGAGGATGTAGTAAAAAAATTATATGATAGCGGAATGTGTATTGCCTCACATACCTATACTCATGAATACGATAAAATATTTACAAATGTTGAAAATTATAAAGTTGACTTGGAAAAGTGTAATGAAAGTATAAAAAAAATAGTTGGAGAAAGCCCTGTTTCATATATCAGAATTCCAGGAGGAACACATAATAATGCATCAAACAAAAATAATATGAATGGTATTATTGAGTATCTCAAAGAAAATAATATAAATTACGTGGGGTGGAATGTATGTTCAAATGATGCATTAGGAAGGAATATTCCTAGCTATAAATTATTTAACAATGTAAAAACACAAACAGAAAAAATTGAGCTCAAAAGTGATATAATTGTACTGTTAATGCATGACTCTTATTACAAAAAAACAACAGTTGAAGTACTTCCTAAGATTATTGAATACTACACAAATAAAGGATATGAGTTTAAAACATTTAATAATATTTCAAGAGAAGATTATGATAAAATGATTAACGAAAAATTGATAAATAAAGAGATAATTAAAAAAATAAATAAATAAGTTTTTGCAGTAAAGTGATTTATAAATTCATCCTTAAGTGTCTAGAAAAAACATATATAGCTTTAAAATCGATGTAATAAAAAATTCTTAGTGAAATTTAGTGATTTTTAGATATATATGTATTTTTCTTTTCTATTGTACTTTTTCCCTAGAAATAATGAAATTTTTTGCCTTCAACTCAAAATTATCATCTAAAGGAGGTAAGATAAAACTTCCATATTTATTTTTTAGTGCTAAGGATAATAGCCTATCAGCCAATTCAGGATTTTTGGATAAAAGGGATCCGTGGAAGTAAGTACAAAATGTATTTTTATAGATACATCCTTCTAAACCATCTTCTCCGTTATTCCCATAACCAGCTAATACTTTACCTAAAGGTTTTAGTGAACCAATATATGTTCTACCAGAATGATTTTCAAAGCCTACATAAGTTTCTTTATATTCATTATTAAATATAATAGTATTTCCAATGAATCTTTTTTTACCTGCTTTGGTGTAAATATCTAAAGCGTCTAAGCCTTCAATTTGATTTCCTACACCAGTTTCGTAATATTTACCAAGTAGTTGATACCCTCCGCAAATAGATAAGAAAACTCTATTATTTTCAATATAATCAATAATAGCCTTTTTCTTTTTATTGTTTAAATCCTTAGAAACAATTGATTGTTCGTAATCTTGACCCCCACCAAAAAAAACGATATCATACTTATTTAACTCAAACTTATTGTTAATAGAAACATTTAGAATATTTACTTTAATCCCCCTTTTTTGAGCTCTATATTTTAATATAAGTATATTTCCTATATCCCCATATACATTAAGTAAGTCTGGGTACATATGACAAATATTTAACTCCATAAAAAACACCCCTTTTTTTAGTGCACAGTGCACTGCTTCTTTCATTGGTCTTTTACCATAGCTTTTTTATATATCCTTTGCTGTTCAAAAATTTTCTGAAGCTTATCATTGCAGTATATGTTGCTAACATATAAATATTATTGTTTTTATTTGTTTGGATTGATTTTAATAATTTATCATAGTTATCACAGATATTAAATGAGTCTTCATTTAATCCTGCAACTTTTAATCTAATGCCCATATCGTATAATCTAATCCCCGATACAAGAACGTCATCAATTCTTTTATGATTTAAATCTTCGAAACATACATCCCAAATCCATGACACATCAGTGCCGTCTGCATAATTATCATTTAAAAGTAAAGCAAGACTTTTATTTGTGGAATCTAGATTTACTGATTTTAATGCTTCATCGAAACCGGCTGGGTTTTTAACCAATATAATTTTTAAGTTTTTCCCATTAATATCCACTATTTCTTGTCTTCCAAATGTACTTGATAAATTTTCAAGAGTATAGGTTATAGTTTCAATTGGAAAATTTAAATATTTTGTAATACTATAAGCACAAAGAGAATTATAAACATTATAAGTACCACTTTGGTTTATAGTAAAAGGATAATTATCAATTTCTATTGAAGAACCATGTGATGTAAAACCGTTAATTTTGCTAACAGAATAATTTAATGTCGGTCTTTTATATCCACATTTTGAACAATAAAAGTTACCTAAATGATTGTAAGTTACATACTTGTATTTATAAGGATGATTGCAAATTTTGCAAAACTTTGCATCTGAATTCAAAGTGATTTCTTTGTTGTTGTCAATGGGGCACTTAAAGCCGAAATAGATTTTTTTATTTATTACATCTAAATTACCAAGTAAAGATTCATCACCATTTAAAATCAAAGTTGATTCAGGACTTTTTCGTATACCCTCTAGTAATTTTTCGAGTGTAGTATATACTTCACCATATCTATCCATTTGGTCTCGAAAAAGATTTGTAATTGCTATTATACTGGGGGATATATATTCAGTTACAAACTTTAAATTTGCTTCATCTACTTCAATAACAGCATACCTGTTTTTTTTATTGTTAAATATTGAGTAATTTTGAATAAAACAAGAAACTATACCTGATAACATATTTGCACCTGTGCTATTGGTTATAACATCTGTATCGTAGTTTTTTATAATGTTGTACACCATACTAGTAGTAGTAGTTTTACCATTAGTTCCAGTGATAACTAACACATTATAATTTTGTGCTAATTTCTTTAAAATATTATTATGAAGTTTTAATGCAATTTTGCCAGGAAAGTTTGTTCCTCCATTAAATAGTAATTTCGCGAGTATCATTGCAATTTTAGATATAAAAACAGTAAGGTGAAATTTCAATGTAAGTACCTCCAAATCTAAAGTTATTATTAATTATTTCCAATTCAATAAAGAAATATTACAACATTCCAAATAATGCATATGAAAATTGTATCATGTTATCCACAAAATGGGAATAATTAACAATTTGAGTCTATTTTGTTTATTACCTTATTTTTCATCAAAATTTCGTATTAGAGTTATATGTAGCTACTTTATATGTTTATAAAATAGCTAGAAATTTGATTGTTAAATAGATAAATTGACGTAAAAAAAATTTTAGAAATAAATAAGAAATTGGTTAAAGATACTTAAGTGATAGTTGAAATAGAATCTTTATAGCTTTTTATTATAAAATTTGTTAAGATAAGAGTATAATGTGTGAAAAGGAGAGAAATAATGAAGATATTAAATAAAGAAGTGAATAAAAAGATTGCAATTATTGCATCTTTGAGTATTGTTGTAGTAATTCTTTTGGGATTTTACGTAAAAAGAGTAATTACTAAAAAGGCAGAAGAAAACAACAAATTATTGATTCAGCAAAGTGAAGTTAAACTTTCTGAAGGAAAAACCTTTTTTCACAATGGGGATTTTGAGAAAGCTATAGAAAAATATAATGAAATTGATACAACTAAGTTATATGATGAAAATAGAATAGAAGCTTTAAAAAATATATATTTGTCAGAAGCATATAATTTCAATGGTGATATAGATGGTGCAAAAGAGTACATAAAAAAGACCAAAGATACAAAAAATACCGATGATAAGGTTTTGTATTCTATTGTGACAAATGAGTATCTTATAGGAGAAATTGATTCTGCATTAAGTGATGGAGAAAAATATTTTGAAATTAACAAAGAAAACAAAGATCTTATAAAAACTCTATTAGCAGTTTACTTGACAAAAGGAGAGAATGAAAAAGCTCAATTAATGATCTCAACATATCCAGTGGATACACTTTCTGCGTACGATTTGTCTGAATACGCAATGATGTATATGATAGTTGGCAATAGGGAAAAGGGATTTGAATTATTAAAAAAAGCGTGGGACTTGAATCATGATGAATTTAAAATATACGATGTTTTAGCTCATACATCAGTGTACAATAAAAAAGCAAATATTGAGTATATAAATAATTTACTGAATGAAAGCCCTGATGAAGTTGCATATAAAATGTGGTTGGCTAAAATTTACTCAGATGATGCAAAAACAGCAAGAGGTTCTATCAATTTACTTAAGCAATTAGAAGAAAAAGATATTATAAGTTTAGAAACTAAGCTAATAAAAGCTATGGCTTTAAATAATTTAGGAGAGTCAGCTAAAGCTACTGAGACAATAAACGAAGCTCTTGCTTCAAGCAATGATGATTATAGAGTATATCATACTGCAGCATGGCTGAGTATTAATCAAGGTGATATAGAAAATGCTAAAAGTTATGCTCAAAAGTCAATTGAAAAAAATCAAAGCTATACTGATAATTATTCTTTTTTGATGCCGGAAATTTTAATTAGATCAGGCGAAGGGGAGAAAATCAATTCATATATTTGGGTAGGAAGGTTTGCAGAACCTTATAATTATTATATAATTGATAATTTAGCTAATATATATTTGCAAAGAGCAGATGGATTGGACAAGGCTCAAGAATTATATTTAGAAGCTAAAACTTTGAATTCTAATGAACCTGAAATTCAATATAATTTAGCTATTATAGACGTGAATAAAGGTGAAATTGATAAAGGAATTGAAATTTTAAGGAAATGTATAGAGTTGAATCCTAATGAAGGCAAATATCATAGGACTTTAGGATCTTTATTATTAACACAGGGTAATGGAGAAGAAGGTATTTCTGAACTTCGAGATGCATATAAGTTAGATGAAAATGATATACTTACATTGAATAATGCGGGCAGTTATTACATTTCTTTTACAGATGATATTCATAGAGGCTATTATAACTTGCAGAAGGCATTTGCTGGGCTAGATGAGTTTACAGATGATTATTATAAAAAGATTGTTACTGAAAATTTTGAGAAAGCAAAATTAATTATAGAATCTATTGAAAATGGTAGACCAAATGATAAAGTTACGGTTCCAGAGTTTGTATTATTGTTTTAAATAAAAGAGCTTGAAGTAAATTCTTCAAGCTCTTTTATTTTATACAACTTATTTACAATTTAAATAAGCGAATTTTTATAGTATAGTGTTAAAATGATAGTATAAAGAAAGTCTATCTACATTAGGGATAAATCTAAAGTTAAAGAAAGAGATCGTTTAAGAATAATTTCTACTAAATTTATTAAAAAAATCGTTAAACATTCGATATTTTTGAATAAAAAGTAGAACTAATTCATAAGCCGACTCATAGGAGGATATTAATGGAAAAGGGGTTTTCAATTCTTTTTATAATATTAGGTATTTTAAGCTTTTCTTATTATGGTGTAGTTTGGTGGATGAGTTTTTCTAAATTTTGGATTATTATGGGTGTAGCATTTTTTTGCGTGTCAATATATATTTTTATGAGAAGTAAAGGCTTGGTAAATATACATATTAATAAAACTTTTAAAATTTCATTATCAATGAGTATTTTATTTCTGTTTTCTACATTTTTAATTTTTGAAACTATTATAATTAGCAAAAGTGTTTATAATAAAATGGAGAAAGCGGATTATTTAATTGTATTAGGAGCTGGGTTAAGAGGAAGTACTATGTCGAAGATGCTTAGCGATAGGATGGAAAAAGCATTAGAATATTTAAGTCTTTATCCAGATACAAAAGTTATAGTATCTGGAGGAAAAGGTCCTGATGAAGATATATCTGAGGCAAAAGCTATGAAAGCTTATCTTATTGAAAAAGGAATAAAAGAAGAGAAGATAATAATGGAAGATAAGTCAACAAGTACAATGGAGAATTTAATTTATTCCAAAGATATTTTAGATAAAATTGAGAATATAAAAATAGATGAAGTTGCATTGATAACAAATGGATTTCATGTTTATAGAGCAGAGTTTCTTGCTAAAAGAGTTGGACTAGATGTAAAAGGAATTGCAGCAAAATCATATATTTATGCAGCACCTAATTTTTATGTAAGAGAATATTTTGCTTTTATCAAATCCGTAATTTTTGATAAAGTTTAAGTTTTAGGAGGAAAAGTAATGTATAAGATTTTAATAATAGAAGATGAAGAGCCAATATTAGATTTGATTAAATTAAATTTGGAAATGGCTGGATACGATACAGATTATGCTTTAGACGGTAAAGTAGGGCTTGAAAAAATAATAAGAGGAGATTATAATCTTGTTGTTTTGGATATTATGCTTCCTAAAATAAATGGATACGAACTACTGCCTCATATAAAGAAAAATAATAAACCGGTGATAATGCTTACTGCAAAGGACGGATTAAAAGACAAAATTAAGGGGTTAAATTCAGGAGCAGATGATTATTTAACGAAACCATTTGAAAATCCTGAACTTGTTGCAAGAATAAAAGCACTTATTAGAAGAACGACGAATGGTAAAAAGATAATTAATTTTGATGGGATACAAGTTTATCTTGAGGAGAGAAAGGTAATTAAAGATGGTGTTGAGATTGAGCTAACACCTAAAGAATTTGAATTATTAAGTATATTGGTCTTAAATAAAGGAACTGTGTTAACTAGAGAAAAACTATTAAGGAAAGTATGGAATTATGATTATCTAGGTTGTACTAGAACTATTGATATGCATGTACAGAGAATCAGAAAAAAATTAGATACAGAGAAAATAAAAACTATTTATAAAATTGGATACAGGTTTGAAGAATAACTTGGAGGAATATCATGAGGTTTAGATGGAAAATATCACTCTTATGTATCGGGATATATATTACTACTTTATTTATTACCGGTATCACAATTACCGAGAATTCTTACAATAATCTATTAAATAGAGAAGTTAATAGAAGTATTTTAGAAGCTCAAAATATTAAGGATAATATAGGGTTGTATCTAAACGTTTTAGATAAGCAGAATGCTACGACATTATCCACTAGAGAATATAGCCAAAGGATAATTGAAGTATTTTATAATGATAAAAGCTATTTTCAGATTTTTGGAGATGAGCTTCAAATACTTGCATCAAATACAAAAGAGTTGATATTGTTTAATAGAATTGATATAAAAAGGGCTTTAGGTACTAAAAAAGATAATTATATACTTAAAACCATTGAGGATAAACATTATTTGTTTATTAATTCTTATATAGAAATTAATAACAATAGAGTGGTGGTTTCATATATTAAAGACATAAATTATGTAGATCTGGAAAAGGATAAACAATATTCTTTTTTTATTTTAGTTGGCCTAATAGGGTTTGTAATAATAGCAATGGTTACAGGAGTTCTTACTAATTATGTAATCAAACCAATAACTAATTTGTCTCAAACAGTTAGACAGATTTCAGCAGGTAATTATGAAAAAAGAGTGGAAATAACATCTTCAGATGAAATATGTGAATTAGCTATTGAATTTAATAAAATGGCAGACAAAATACAATCGCAAATAAAAGAATTAGAATTGGAATCTGAAAATAAACAGATATTTATTGATGATTTAACTCATGAAATCAGAACTCCGTTGACATCGATTATAGGATATGCTGATATTTTAAGAGATATGAATTATGATAAAGGGAAATTTGATAAAGGGTTAGGGTATATTTATTCTGAAGGAAATAGAATGCTAAAGCTTTCAAAGACTTTGATGAATCTTATTTTGGTTAGAGAAGAAGATGTAGTGTTCGAAGAAATTGATTCTTCTGATTTATTAAAAGATGTAAAATCGGTTTTAGATATAAAGGCCAAAAATAAAGGAATTAATGTTTTTATAGAAGATAAAGAAGTATTTATTAACGGTGACAGGGCATTACTGAAGCAATTATTCATAAATATATTAGAAAATGCAATAAAAGCATCGAACCTAGATGGTAAGATAATTATTGGGAATGAAGATATTAATGGAGATAAGATTATTTATATAAAAGATTTTGGAGTTGGAATGGATAAAGAAGAATTAGAAAAAATAACAGAACCATTCTATAGAGTTAATAAATCACGATCTAGAAAAGAAGGTGGAGTTGGATTAGGGTTAACAATATGTAAAGAAATCGTGATGAGACACAGTGCCGAAATGAAAATTGAAAGCGAATCCAATAAGGGAACGGAAATTAGAGTTTATTTCAATAATAATAAGAAAACTCAAAAATAAAATATCATTTTAGGTGGCAAAGGTTAGCTAGGAGGAAATGAGATATGACTAGAAAAAATGTGATAAACACAATATTAGTAAGTGGTTTGTTGATGCTATTTTCTTCTTCATGCGCTCTCAGAAGTATAAAAGATGATATAGCTTATGATGTAGGATATGAAGCTGAAGAGAATTCTTTGATTTCTTTTGGTAAATCAGAAATTTCAGATGAAATTGAGGGTAATGAAATTTTTGTGGATACTTCTATAAGATTAGAAGAAGGACAGATTCCTTTGACTATTTCAAAAGATAAAAAAGAAATTTTCTATCTTGAATTAAATTCAGTTGGGAGAGAAAAATTAAAGGTTTATATAAAAGGAGAAAATGGTGGAATTTATAGTCTAAAAAAAATCGATATTGAGAATAAAAAGACTACACAAATTAAGGATTTTGTTCCTTTCTTTACTACTGTAAAGTGGAATAACAAAGGTGACAAGGTTGCATTTAACGGAAGTGGAAAATTAATTATATATGATAATGAGAATAACAAATTAGTTATGTCAGAAAAAGAATTAAAAGAGGACGCTTATATTAATTATTTTGAATGGTCACAAGATGATATGAAAATATATACTGAAAATCCTACATTAGCTAATGGTTCGATTTATTATGTGAATTCAGGGAAAAAGAGAGAATCATATTATAATGATGAACTTATATATTATAAAGGTAAATTAGATAACAATTATTTTTATGCAAATGTAGTTGCTCCCTACAATACGAATGCTGATAATGTTATGCCAGAAGTAAGAACAGTATTAGTTAATGATGAAGGGAAAATAGTTCATGAAATAATTGACGATAAGTACATTGGTGAAAATAATATTTTTGAATTTAGATTTAGAGACAATTATAAAAAATCTCTTCTTCAAGTGGGTAATATTGGATTTGGACTTTATTATATTGAGAATATTTTTGAGTTAAAAAATATAGAAAAGATTACTGATAAATTTGTTTATGAAGCGAAATTTATTAGTAACGGAGGATTTGCATATACAATTTCTAATAAAGAAAAAGAAGATAATAGTTATTTATTATGTATTGTCGACAGTACAGGGAAAAAAATTAAGGAAGAGGTTGTTGGCAGCAGCTCTTTTACGGTAACACCGGATGGTAAAAAACTCTATTTTGATTTGCCAAATAGAGAGGTATTTAATATTGAGGAATTGACAGTTGTTGAAAGTGGTAATAAAAAAGAAAGTCACACTTCTGAAGAAAATAATGAACATAAAGATATTATGTGCGCTTTGAGAGGTGCAATAGACGTTGGATATAAGTACATTTTAACAGGAGAGAAAGATAAAGAAAATTTAGAAAAATATATTATTGATTCAAAAGATCCTGAGCAGTGGGCTAAATATGATGCTATTAAATATATTGAAGAAAATTATGTTGAACCTGTAAAAAAAGAATACGAAATAACCATAAAGTTAAATAATATTAATAAATATAGATTAAATGAAAAAAATATGGCAAATATTTATGCTGAAATAGAAGTAAAAGATTCATTTGGTACATTATCATATAATGAACATAGTTTTTCTATGGTAGAAAATAATAAAAAGTGGTATCTTACAGGAATTTCTACTTTCCCAAATTCTAAAGAAAGAGAAAAAGTTTTTAGTACAGCTAAAGAATATACTACTAAGGGGATGCTGTTAGACTCTTCAATGGTAGGATTGGAGTTTAGTCAGGAGCTAAAGGAGAAAGAGGTTGAAATAGGACAAATTCAATTTTGGAAAATGAGTGAACCACATTTGAGTTATAATCAAGAATATTCTAATTACTGTAAAGTATATTTGATAGCAAGGGAGAATAATAAAGAAGAAATATATAAAATGATTTTAAAGAAAGATGAAAGCAAGTGGATTCCTGTTGAATTGGAAAAAGAAAGAATGAGCAATCTATTTTAAATACGATTTCTATTTTTATTTTAAGTGTGAAATAAAAATAGAAATTTTTTTACATTTATTTAGTATATGTAGTAATGATTTCAATAGTATAGCACACATAACCTAATGAATGTGAAAATTTTAACTAAGTTCTGTTTAAATGTCAGAAAACTTTTATTATTATGTAAAATGTATAAAAATAAAAAAAATGTGTTATTATAATTATGTTATAATATTGTTTGAGTTACTTTTTAGTACAAATTAATGATTTAGTGTTTTGGAAAAAATACCTTTTGAAATTTTCAAAATATAGAGGTATTATATAGTTGTGTGTGTAAAAGCTTAATAGCTATTATATATAATAGACTTTTATTTCCTGCTAGATTCTTAAAGAGTTTCTGGTTTAACAGTAATCTATTTAAGACTAAATTTATTAATATTTAGATTTTGATATATATTAAGTTTTACATGAGAAACTCTGCAAAAACAATTCTATAGAATAGGAGGATTCATATGAAATTATTTACATTTAAAAAAGGCGTTCATCCACCTCATGGGAAATATCTTTCTGAGAAAAAAGAAATAGTAGATATTGAACCAAAAGATACATTAGTATTTCCTATGGCTCAGCATATAGGAGCACCAGCTGAGTGTTTAGTGAAAAAAGGAGATCGCGTTTTAGTAGGACAAAAGATAGGACAAGCAAAAGGTTTTATTTCTGCAAACATCCACAGTAGTATTTCTGGTACTGTTAAAAAAATTGATGAGGTTTTATTACCATCTGGAAATAAGGCAGCAGCAGTAATTGTGGAAAACGATTACCAATATGAAGAAATAGAATTTCCTAAAAACAAAGATTATAAGGAAATGTCTAAAGAAGAAATTATTGAAATTGTTAAAGAGGCAGGAATAGTAGGAATGGGGGGAGCTTGTTTCCCAGCAAACGTAAAGCTCGCACCACCTCCAGACAAAAAAATTGATTCAATTGTTTTAAATGGTGCAGAATGTGAACCATACTTAACTTGTGACCACAGAGTTATGCTAGAAGAAACAGACAAAATTGTTGAAGGGTTAAAGATTATTCTTCACATGTATCCAGAAGCTAAAGGATATATCGGAATAGAGAATAATAAACCTGATGCTATTAAAGCTATGGAAGATGCAGTAAAAGATATTGATAGTATCTTTGTAATGCCACTTCAAACAAAATATCCACAGGGAGCTGAAAAACAATTAATTTATGCAGTTAATAAAAGAGAAGTTCCTGTAGGAAGATTACCAGCTGATGTTGGTTGTATAGTACAAAATGTATCAACAGTATTAGATATTTACAATGCTGTAGTTAAAGGTATTCCTTCAATTTATAATGTTGTTACAGTTACAGGTGAAGCGGTTGCTGATCCTAAAAATATGAGAATTAGAATGGGTATGTCTTTTAAAGAATTGGTTGAAGAATGTGGTGGATTCAAAGAAGATCCTGAAAAAGTTATTTCAGGTGGGCCTATGATGGGTATGACTATTTCCACTTTAGAGGTTCCAGCTATTAAAGGATGCTCTGGTGTTCTAGCTTTAACAAAAGCTCAAGCTGCGCTTCCACAAGAAGATAATTGTATTAGATGTGGTAAATGTGTAGATGCTTGTCCGATGAATTTAATTCCTTCAAAATTAGATTCTTTATCTAGAAGAGATGAAAATGAAGAATTTGAAAAATGGAATGGACTTGCATGTATTGAGTGTGGTTGTTGTTCATATGGATGTCCGGCTAAGAGACATTTGCTTCAATCAATAAGAACAACTAAACGTGCTGTTTTAGCAGAAAAAAGAAAGAAAAAATAATAAGGAGTGACGATAATGGCTGAAAATTTGTATACAGTTTCATCATCTCCTCATATACGTTCTAAAGAAACTATACAGTCAGTTATGAGAGATGTAATCATTGCATTAGTTCCAGCTATGGTAGCAGGAATAATATTTTTTAAAACACAAGCAATACTACTTTATATAGTTGCAGTACTTTCATGTGTCGTTTCAGAGTGGGCATGGCAAAAATTCACTAAAAGACCTGTAAAAATTCTTGATTTAAGTGCAGTTATTACGGGTATTTTATTAGCGATGAATGTACCTCCTACTTTACCATTATGGATGGTTGCAATTGGCGGAATATTTGCTATGGTAGTAGTTAAGGCACTATTTGGTGGTATTGGACAAAACATAGTAAACCCAGCATTAGCTGCTCGTGCATTTTTGGTATCTTCTTATCCAGTTGCAATGACAACTTGGACTATTGATGGAGTTACAACAGCTACTCCTCTTGGAATATTAAAAGAGGGTGGAGAAGCATTACCAGATATAACTGCTGTATTTATGGGTAATATCGGTGGATGTATTGGTGAGACTTCTGCTTTAGCTTTATTAATTGGACTAGCTTATCTACTTTACAGAAAAGTAATTACATGGCATATTCCAGTTTACTATATAGGAACAGTTTTAATATTATCTACAATTATCGGTAGAGATGGATTCATGACTGGTAATGGAATATATGAAATTATGGCTGGTGGACTTATGATTGGTGCTATATTTATGGCTACTGATTACACAACTTCTCCAATGACTACTAATGGTAAAATCATATTCGCTATCGGTTGCGGTTTACTTACAACTATTATTAGATTTTTCGGAGGATATCCAGAAGGAGTTTCTTACTCAATCTTAATTATGAACTTATGTGTACCATTAATAGATAAATATGTTACTCCTAGAGTATTTGGGGAGGTGAAATAATTGCAAAAGTCAGAAAGTAATTTAAAGTTAGGTGTGATATTATTTATTATCACTGCACTTGCGGGTCTTTTCTTAGGTGGAGTTTACCAGATAACAAAAGAACCTATCGCTAAACAGAAAATAAAGAAAAATAATGAGGCTATGATAGCTGTTTTACCTGATGCTGATAATTTTGCAGTTAAGGAAATTGAACTTCCAGAAGGTACTTTAGTTACTGAAGTTAATGAAGGTAAAAAAGGTGATGAAGTTCAAGGTTATGCAATTAAATTACAAAATGAAGGTTACGGTGGAACAATAGATCTTATGGTGGGCATTTCAAAAGATGGAGTTATTACAGGAATGACTATTTTATCTCATACTGAAACTCCAGGACTTGGGGCTAATGCGACTAAAGATGAGTTCAAAGATCAGTATAAAGGTATATCTACTGAAAAAGCTTTAGAGGTTGTAAAAACAGAAGCATCTGCTGATAATCAAATACAAGCATTAACAGGTGCAACAATTACTTCTAATTTTGTTACAGGGGCAGTTAACTCTGCTGTGGATTTATATAATAATGAATTGAAGGGAGGAAACTAATAATGAAAGTTGCAATGGAAAGATTAAAAACAGGTTTATTTACTGAAAATGTAATTTTCGTTCAAGTTCTTGCAATGTGTCCTACCCTTGCAGTTACTTCAAGTGCAAAAAATGGTTTTGGTATGGGTATTGCTTCAATGGTTGTTTTAATCGGTGCTAACGTGGTTATTTCACTTATTAGAAAACTAGTTCCTGATAAAATTCGTATTCCAGCGTTTATCGTAGTTATAGCTACTTTTGTTACTTTGCTTGGATTCTTATTAGAAGGATTTGTTCCTGCATTGAATGATTCATTAGGAATATTCATTCCACTTATAGTTGTTAACTGTATGATACTTGGTAGAGCAGAATCTTACGCATCTAAAAATGGTCCTTTAGCATCATTCTTTGATGGATTAGGTATGGGATTAGGTTTTACATTAGCATTAACTATTATAGGTGTTATAAGAGAAATATTAGGTTCAGGTATGGCTTTCGGTTTTAAAGTTACACCAGCAGCATTCCAACCAGCATTAATATTTGTATTAGCGCCTGGCGCATTTATTACACTTGGAATATTAATGGCTTTATTTAATCTTTACAATATGAAAAAAAGCAAGGAAGGTGGCAAATAGATGGGAATCCTACAAGAATATTTTGTTTTAATACTAGGCGCTGTACTAGTTAACAATGTTGTTTTAGCAAAATTCCTTGGTATCTGCGGATTCCTTGGAGTTTCTAAAAAAATAGAAACAGCAAAAGGTATGGGAATGGCAGTAACATTTGTTATGGGACTTGCATCAATATTCTCATATGTAATTTTTGAATTTATATTAGTACCTTTGGAACTTGAATATTTATATACTATTGCATTCATATTAGTAATTGCATCATTGGTACAATTTGTTGAAATGGTACTTAAGAAAACTAGTCCAGATTTGTATAAATCTTTGGGTATATTCTTACCGTTGATAACAACTAACTGTGCTATTTTAGGAGCGGTTATTATTAATATGAATAAAGGATTTAACCTACTTCAAGCATTGGTTTATTCAGTTGCTACTGGGTTAGGTTTTATGTTAGCTATAGTTTTACTTGCAGGATTAAGAGAAAGAATGGAAGAAAATACAGATATGCCAGAAGCAGTAAAAGGATTACCAATAGCATTAATCACATCTGGATTAATGGCAATTGCATTCCTTGGATTCTCTGGTTTGGTATAAGGAGGGGTTCAAATGAAGGAATTACTATTACCGATAATTAGCTTAGGTGGACTTGGTTTTGTTTTTGCTATATTATTAGGCTATTCATCAAAAAAATTCGCAGTTGAAGTTAACCCTTTAGTTCCTAAAATTAAGGAATGTTTACCTGGAGCAAACTGTGGTGGATGTGGATTTGCTGGCTGTGATGCATATGCTGAAGCAATAGTTAATGAAGGCGCAGCTCCAAATTGTTGCCCAATAGCTAGTTCAGAAGTTGCAGCTCAAATAGGGGATATTTTAGGAGTAGAAGTTGATACTTCAGCACCGAAGGTTGCTTATGTTAAATGTAAGGGAACTTCATCAAAAGCAAAAGATAAAGGCGAATATTATGGAGTTAGAGATTGTTCTCAAGCTGTAATAGTACCAGGTGGCGGCCCTAAATCCTGTGAATTTGGATGTATGGGATTTGGTTCATGTGTTAAAGCTTGTAACTTTGATGCAATTAATATTGTTGACGGAGTTGCTGTAGTTGATGAAGATAAATGTGTTGGATGTGGAGCTTGTGTAGCTAAATGTCCTAAGAATATAATTGAGATGATGCCAAAAGGAATGTTTGTAAAAGTTACTTGTAACTCAAAAGCTAAGGGCGCATCAGTTAAGAAAATTTGTGAAGTGGGATGTATTGGTTGTACACTATGTGTTAAAGCATGTCCATTTGATGCAATTGAAATGGTTAATAATCTACCAGTTATTAACTATGATAAATGTAAAAATTGTGGATTATGTGCTAAAAAATGTCCTACTGCTGCAATTGATAATTTTAGAAAACCAAAACCTAAAAAGGTTGAAGCTAAGAAAGAAGTAGCTGCAGTTAAAGCTGAAGCAAAAGAAGAAGCATAGTAAAAAGCACCCGTAGGGGTGCTTTTTTAGTTTACAATTTACAGTTGACAACTATTATTTAATATCTACCTATAAGTTTTAAAGCTAATAGGTAGATATTAAATAATTTATGAACTGTTCTGCCGTTCTTCCGGATCGTCCATTTTGATTTAGTTCCCATTTGATTGCTTCTGCCTTTAGTTGTTCTTGTGGTAATGTTATTCCGTTTTGTTTTGCAAGAGAATAAACAATTTCTAAGTATTCTTTTTGGCTTGGCTTTACAAAAGTTAAAGTAATACCAAATCTATCTGAAAGCGAAAGTTTTTCATTTATAGAATCGTTACTGTGAATCTCATCTTTATGACTGAGATCAGGAGCATCGTCCCATTTTTCTTTAACCAAGTGTCTTCTGTTTGATGTTGCATAGATAACAACATTTTGAGGTCTTGCTTCTATACCTCCATCTAAAATAGATTTCATTTGTTTATATTCAAGTTCCGTGTCTTCAAAAGATATATCATCTAAGAATAGAATAAAGGGTTTATTCATTTTACTTAATTGGCTCATAATTTTATTAAGGTATAAGAATTGTAGTTTGTTAACTTCAATTAATCTTAACCCATCTTTATGGAAATGATGCAAAAGGGCCTTTACAAGAGAAGACTTTCCAGTACCTCTTGCTCCTTCTAATAGAATGTTATTTGCAACTTTTCCATCTATAAAACTTTTTGTGTTTTTTATTAAAGTTTCTTTTTGATAAGAATATCCTATTATGTTTTCTAATTCAATTTTATGAGGGTTATCTATACCGGCTATACCTGACAATTCATCCCATTTAAAAGCAAGGAAGTTTGATAGAATACCTGAACCTATTTTATAGTAGTATTGGATTAAATGTTCAGCAAAGGAGTGGAAATTCTCTGATTTTATCAATTGAGATTTTTCGTATTTGTATGGTTGATACTTTTCTTTATTTAAAGTAGGTTGATAATCTAATAGAAAGCTACTATCGACTTTAGTTATTAAGTCTAAAAAACTTAATTTTAAATTCATAAGGTTATATAGAACTTCTAAGTCTTCCATTGCTAACTTGATTAAAGATGGTTCTAGATTACTTCCATATTTTTCGCATGATAAAGCAAATACATTAGAATCATTTAAAATTAAATTTAAAATAAAATTACCAAGTAAATTACCAGTATAGGCCCTTTCTTCAGTTATTTTAATTAAATCACCTATAAAAGAGATATAAGTTTCAGAAATTAATTCATAGTTTAGATTTTCTTTTGCTGATTCAGTTATTAGTAATTCTAATTTTTTCATAGTATTATTTTTTCTAATATTTCTATAAATCAGTAGATTTCTTAAATCTGTTTTTATATTATAATAATTATCAATAGTTTTCATTATAATGCCCCTCTTATTTTAAATTGCGAAGATTACTACGCAATTTAATAATATCATATTTATCATTTTTTTTGTATAAAAATAAGCGTTTCTAAGGGGGACAACAGCATTAGGATAGATTTAAGTAGGTTCTTTCCAAAGTTAGTTAAAATACTTTATAGATATGCAGTATACTTATTGGTATGAACTAAAGAAAAGAGAACATTTAAGATAAATGATTTTATAGAATTGTTAGATAAGAATTTAGAATATATACGACATGAAATAAATAAAGATACCGTTAAGGTATGGATGAAATCTACTGGTAATGAAGTTGTATGTCCTTATAGTAATACAGCATCTACAAAAGTATATTCCCGTTATGAGTGAAGTTTTAAGATTTACCAATACAAAATAAGAAGGTTATAATCTTCATTAATAATAGAAAGATGTTTTGAAATAATCCTAATTGCAATCATAAAACATTTGCAGAAACTTATAATTTTTTTATCTTCCAAAGGTAAAAAAACAAAACGAAGCGAAAAAACGAAATTGGTTAATAAGGTAAGAGATTTATATACTAAGAAATATTCTATGACAAAAATAGCTGAAATCTTAGCTTTAGATAGACGGACTGTTAAAAAATATATTGACCCTAATTTTACACAAACAGTTACTCGTCGTTCTACTAAAATAAAGTATATTGGACCCATACAAAGATGATATTTTCAAATTATACCAAAAAGGTAATACATATAATAGTAGAAAATATTAAAGGATTATCTGATGAAGTAATTAAACTAGTAAATGAAAGATATCATTTCTTCAAAAAAAACTTAACTTACTAATAGAGTTTAAAGAAATACTTAAACAAAAGGAAATTGAAAGATTAGATAAATAATTAATAGTAGCTGAAACTCTAAATAATTTATATATAAACTCGTTTATGAATGGTTTATCAATAGATATATAAGCTGTTAAAAATGCTATAATTTATGATTATAATAATGGTTTAGCTGATGAAGGTAGTGTAGATAAACTAAAAGTTATTAAAAGAATAATGTAATCGTAATATTTTGAAATGATAAGAAATATAGTTTTATATTTTGAAAAAAATAGGTAAATCAACTAACTTTGGAAAAAAACAGTTACTGCCCTTGAAAGTACTAGTAGAATAGGAACTGCATTTAGTGGTTCAGAAGACAGTGTTTAATTTGAATAAAAGAATTAGAAATATAATAATTTTAGAAGTATTTATAATAATTACAATTGGGGTAGTAGTATCAATAATAGGAGCTGCTACATGGAGTAAAATTAGCATAACTTTAGACACATTGAAAAATCGTATTTTAGAATATAATATTCAGAGGCAAAGAGCAAATGAGAATAAATTAAATGCAAATTCAAGATGAATTAGCAAGTATTAATACTAAAATTTCCATTGGTAAGAGTACAGTTAATAATTGTACAACTGCTGAACGAAGTATTCAAAAGTAAACTTATAATTTATATAAGTTTACAAATTAACGGAAGCGATTTTCTCTGGAGCTTAATATATTAATGAATTATGATTTGGATACTCCATTAGAGGTTCAAGCAATAAAAGTACCCTTTGAAAAGTACACAACAAAAAGTTTAGATGATCAAGTTGACTATGTTTTAGCAAACAATGGAGAATTAGTGAAGCTTCAAAATCAGAGTAATCTTGCTAGTATTGAATTAGATATATATGAAGATTATAATTCTTCTGGAAAGTATGATAGCAATATTTCAAAAGCTAATCAAAATATAACTAATTTGGTTTATGATATTCTAGACAAAAGGGGAAGTCTAGAATATGAAGTGCGAAGTCAATATAATAATTTGTTAAATTCATATGATGCACTCAGCATTAAAGAACTTGAGATTTCCAATTTAGCCATTACTTTAAATACTACAGAAAAAAGATATGAAGTTGGCTTAGAATCAAAAAACAATTTGGCTCTGGCCAAAGAGAATCTTGCATTTGCTCAGTTAGAATTGGACAAAGCCAAGTTAGATTATTATGTGGCCGTAGAGACTTATAAAAATTTTGTAGATTAACATTGAGAAGGTCTGTTTAGACCGACTTAGGTTATTTATAAAGACTTGCGTAATCGCAAGTCTTTATCTTTGTTAGAATTTACAATTCAATTAGAGTTTGTATAATTTTTTTGCAAGAGATTTTGACATAAAAACAGTTGCCACAAATCTAATAGGAATAACACAGATCTCATTTTCAGCTTCAGTGTAAACTACACCATTTTCAACTTTTAAGATTTTCAAATTATTGAAAATACCTTCACGACCATTTAATAGAATGTCCACCTTATAACCAATTAGTTTTGTAAATAATTTCTTTAGATAAGTATTTGTATCCATTGGTACTTTCGGCATAGGTAATTGTCGAAATGGCATAGGTCCATAAAATCCATTATACAATTTTTTACCTCCAAGTAGTATTAACCAATTCTAGTATATGAATATAAAAGGATTTAGTTACTATGTTATTTTAATTAATCATTAAAATAACATTTTGAAATAAGAATATTTATAAAAAAGGCGGCGGAGCCTTAGCATTCTCAGTGTTTGCAAGCAAACACCTGCCATGCCAGCGGGATTCCCTTCGACAATGCTATCGCATCTGAGCACCCTCCTAAAAGAAGTGGGGAATACTTCCCCTGCACCCCTTCATTTTTTATTACATAGAAAAGTATAAAATTTATACTTTTCTATGCAATAAAAAATACTGCCTAAATGTTTAGGCAGTATATATAATGATATTATTTTGTTTCAAAGCTTCCACAATCTGTGCTTTCAACAGTATTAGCTGTTCCGCCATGTTTTATGATTTGAACTTTGTTTAAAGAACAGTAGTTTTCTTCACCGCTATGATGTTTACATTCATTAACATTGCATCCGATGTTTTCGTTTTTAGCCACAATATATCCCTCCATTTATAAATTAATATTACTACAATAGTATTAGCAATTTTAGAGAAACTATTCACTTGTTTTTTTTGCATATTTGATTTTTGAGTGTTGTATTTTTTGTTATTAAATGCTATTATAAGAATGTTTCGTATGCGAATCATTCTTGTGCGAAATATATTCAAGAAGGGAAGAGTTATGATGTCAAATTTAACAGATGGTTTCCAAATAGCTTCTTTGCTTAAGGAAATAAATTCTAAATTAAATCACAGTATTAAAAATGAATTTAAAGATAGCGGGCTAACTGTACCACAAATTTCAGTAGTTAAAATACTTGTAAAACATAAAAGATTAAAAGTAAGTGAAATAAGTAAAAAAATGAATCTTGTTAATAGTACAGTTTCTGGAATTATTGACAGACTTGAAAAACAAAATATAGTGGAAAGAGTTCGAAGTAAAGAAGATAAAAGAATAGTTTATATTGAACTTTCTAGTAAAGGTAATGAACTTGTGAAAGGGCTTCGACATACTATAAACAATTATTTTGGGGATATTTTTAGCAATGCTAGTAAAGAGGAAATGGATACTATTCTTTTAGGACTTAAAACATTAAAAAATGTATTAGATGATTAAACAATATTTAAAGGTTCAAATCCAATAAAAGAATCAGCAGAAAGAGTGCTTTCAGAGTAAAATGAGATGCAATAGTAAATGAGTAAAAAATTTAAAAAATCTGAAATAAAATTTTTGGTTGGACTTGCAATTGGAATTTATGGGTTATTGCAAGCAATACATCAGGTACCATTTGGTGCGTTAAGTGACAAAATAGGAAGAAAACCAATAGTTTTAATTGGTATATTTCAACTTGCTTTAGGTTAATTTCTAGCAGGTATTGCAAATAACATTTATATTCTCATTGTTGCTAGAGCAC
Source organism: Clostridium sediminicola (assembly GCF_050402865.1). Taxonomy (NCBI): domain Bacteria; kingdom Bacillati; phylum Bacillota; class Clostridia; order Eubacteriales; family Clostridiaceae; genus Clostridium; species Clostridium sediminicola. Next base: position 103,909 of record NZ_BAABMF010000005.1, on the reverse strand, counting down.
TTCAAGGAAGTGAAGCTATTATGGCTGCAGCATATTCTTGGATAGGAGATGTTATTTCTGATACAAAACGAAATGAAGCAATGAGTATTGTGGGAATTGCATTTGGCTTAGCTGGAACGGCTGGATTTATTGGAGCTACTTTATTAAATAAAGTGCTTTCATTTCCTCAAATTTTTTGTGTGTGTGCTACACTTACAGTGGTTACATGGTTTTATATTGCTTTCTTTGTAAAAGAAAATAAAATGCAAAAATGTATTGTAAAAAAGAAGAAACTAAAATTAGAAATGATAACAAAAGATATAATGAAATTAATGATGGGAGGTTTTTTTGTATATTATTCAATGGTAAGTGTTTTTATTATAGTTCCTCAAATAATAGATAAATCCATTGTAGTAGGATAAATGTGGAAATTATTTATACCTGGGACATTTTTGGAAATAATTGAAATGAGAATTTCTGTGAAATTTGCTTATAAAGGATATGAAAAAAATACAGTAAAAGCAGCGTTTGTAGTTCTGATTGCATCAATTACTTGTCTTCTTGCAGAAAATATTTACTTTATTGCAGCTGGATTGATATTATATTTTATAGGTTATATGAGTTTAGTATCATTATTTCATGCTAAAGTAACAAAGCTTGCACCTAAAAATGCTATGGGTGCTGTAACAGGTATTTTTAATACAGTACAATTTATGGTTCTTTTATAGGGGGAGTGTTAACAGGTGTTCTTTGGGGAATAAGTAAAAATACAGCTGTTGGTGCATTATTATTTCTTTGTATACTAACAATGTTTGTAGTAATTACCGTTGAGAATTATTCTAAAGAAGGTAATGAAATGAAAGGCGATGAAATACTAGAATGTAAAAACTCAAATATTACACAAAAAGGAGCTTGTTAAGGGGTGAGTATGAGAAATCGTATAGAGCGTGAAAAGAATACAGTAGAGAAGATGATTAAGCTTTATTGTAAGCAAAATCATAAATTTGAAAAAGGTTTATGTGAAGAATGTACAGAATTATTGAATTATTCAAAAGCACGTCTTGAACATTGTAAATTCGGTATAAATAAACCCGTATGTGGAAAATGCACTATACATTGTTATAGAAAGGATATGCAAGATAAGATAAAAAGTATTATGAAGAGTGTGGGTCCAAAGATGTTGTTTGTTCATCCAATATCTTCAATACAACACTTTATTGATAGTTTTACAAAATAATTTTGATATACTAATTAAATATAATTAATTATGAAGGAGATGTTTTATGATGTTAATTATATCAATAATAGCAATGATATTAGCTTTAATTTGTTATTCAATAGGAGTTTGGGGAGAAAGATTTTCTGGAAGATTGACAAAATCGAATCTAATATTCTTTTGGATAGGTTTTGTATTTGATACAACAGGGACAACTGTGATGTCAATTATGAGTAATAAGTTTCAATTTGATATTCATGGAGTAACTGGATTGTTAGCTATATTATTAATGCTTTTTCATGCAATTTGGGCTACTATTGTACTTGTAGACAATAATGATAATTTGTTAGTTAAATTTCATAAATTCAGCCTATTTGTATGGATAATTTGGTTAATACCATTCATAACAGGTGCATTATCAAATATGATGAAATAATATATTACTTAATACAAAAATGAGCAGTCCAAGCTAAAAAATGGAATGCTCATTTTTATTTTAAGTATATTGTTAGCAAAATTTCTTATTTTCCTAATATAGCTTCTAAGTCTTTATCTGCAGTAGAAGTTGCTTTGATGTTAAATTTGTCAACTAAAACTTGTAATACGTTAGGTGTAACAAATGCTGGCAAAGATGGACCTAAGTGAATGTCTCTTAGTCCTAAATGTAACATAGTTAATAAAACAGCTACTGCTTTTTGTTCATACCATGAAATTATATATGAAAGTGGTAAATCATTTACGTCACATTCAAAAGCTCCTGCTAAAGCAACAGCTATTTGAATAGCGGAGTAGGCATCATTACACTGACCACAATCCAATACTCTAGGGAAACCAGCCACAGTTCCTAAATCGAGTTTATTAAAACGGTATTTTCCACAAGCAAGAGTTAGGATAACAGTATCTTTTGGAGTTTTTTCTGCAAATTCTGTAAAATAATTTCTGCCTGGACGAGCACCATCACAACCTCCTATTAAGAAGAAGTGTTTAATTTGACCGCTCTTAACAGCATCTACTATCTCACCAGCATGACTTAATACTGCATTTCTTGCAAAACCAATTGTAATTTTCTTATCAGGTTCATCTTCTGTAAATCCGCCTAATTCTAGTGCTTTATTTATAATAGGAGTAAAGTCTTTTTTTTCATTAATAGTTGGTATATGTTGAATACCTTCATAACCAACAACACTAGAAGTGTATATTCTATCTTTATAACTATCTCTAGGTTTCATGATACAGTTACTTGTCATTAATATAGCACCAGGAATTGAATCGAATTCCTTTTGTTGATCTTGCCATGCACCACCGAAATTTCCTACCAAATGTTTATGTTTTTTTAGTCCTGGATAGGCGTTACATGGAAGCATTTCTCCGTGTGTATATATATTAATACCTTTACCGGAAGATTGTTCTAACAAGTCACTTAAATCTCTTAAATCATGACCAGAAACAATTATAAATGGTCCTTTTTTCTTTGTGATTGAAACTTCAGTAGGTTCTGGGTGTCCATAGGATTCAGTGTTTGCTGCATCTAATAAGCCCATGCAATCGAGATTAACTTTACCACATTCCATATTTAAGTTGAAATAATCTTCAACTTTTAGTGATCTATCAAGAGTTGCGCCCATTGCTTTGAAAGTAAATTCAATAACTTCATCACTATATTTACCAAGGCAATATGCATGATGGTGATATGCTCCCATACCTTTTATTCCATATATCAACAATTCTCTTAAAGAACGTAAATCCATATCAAAGTTTTCATCGTCCATTACTCCTAAATTAGGAACTTTTGGTAAGGCCAGTATTTCAGCTTTAGTTTCAGGTGCTATAAAATCTGCTCCATCAGGTACATTAGGAACATCGCCTGCACTTTGCATTAACTCTTTTTTTACAGCATTAGCTTTTTTTATATATTCTATAAATCTTTCAGGATCGAAATTTACATTAGTTAAAGTAGCAAAAACACATTCTGTGCAAAATTCACCTATTTCTCTGGTGATTTTATTGCCATTTTCTATGTTTTTAGTGCCGTAAAAGCCAATTCCTTTCATGAGATAAATAAGTACATCCTGCATTTTTGCAACATCTGGGTTTTTACTACATACACCTACTTTAGTACATCCTTTACTTCCAGCAGTTTGTTCGCATTGGAAACAAAACATAGCATTATCCATTATATAACCTCCGTATTATGTATTGTTATTTTCACTCGATAGTATATGTAAATTTGGATATTATATGTAAAGTTCAAAAGTTCAATAAGGTATAAAAAAAGAACTGCTCACTTAAATTACAGTTCTTTTTTTATGACTATTTAATTATATGTAAGTTTAAAATTGTTCATATAACTTTATACATTATTACTTAAATAAATTGGACTTTATATAAGTAAAAATCTAATGCACAATATAATAGAAATGTTATGGAAAGCTAACCAAATATAAAGTGAGTAGAGAGGTGTTCTAGACTTTTAAAGTTTTGCACACATCCAGGTTGCTTCTGCAACAAGTTTTCCATTACAAAAGGCAGTTCCTGACTGTTTTATACCCCTACTGGATACTCTAAGATTCTTGACTACCATTTTAACCGTTTGTCCAAATTCAACAGTGTTAAAGAATCTCACATCTTGTATAACTGCAAAGCCATATAATGCATTTCCACCTATACCTAATTTTTTTATTCCTGCACCTCCACATTGCCCCATTGATTCAACAAGTATCACATTTGGTACTATTTTCTGTTTGGAATTGTACTCTTGAAAATAAATAAAAGAATCATCAAAAGTTTTAATTCCTATAATTTCATCTTTTTCTGCGGAAAGAATTTCATCAACAAACAAAAAGGGATGTCTATGAGGAAGTAGAGTTTCAATATCGTTCATAAGTAAGTCCTCCTTATTCAATAAATTGGAATTTTTAATTTTGTTATTTTTCGTAAATATAAAGTGTACCATTCTTTGCTTTTTTTACTTTTATACTGGTTATATACAGTGAATTATACATAAAATTCCTTTAAAAATCAACTTACAAGTCTTTATTCTTGGTGAAAAGCTTCTTTAATTTTGTGAATAGTCCAACTTTCACAGTGGTAGACTATAAAAAAATAGAAATAAGGAAGGTGATAGCATGTCAGAAAATATGCGTAAAAAATCAAACAGATTGGTAAAAGAAAAGTCACCGTATCTTTTGCAGCATGCATATAATCCTGTAGAATGGTATCCCTGGTGCGAGGAAGCTTTTGAAAAAGCAAAAAAAGAAGATAAACCCATATTTCTAAGTGTTGGGTATAGTTGTTGTCATTGGTGCCATGTTATGGAGAGAGAATCATTTGAAAATGAAGACGTGGCTAAGATTCTAAATAAGAATTTTATTTCAATAAAAGTTGATAGGGAAGAAAGACCGGATATAGATAACATTTATATGTCAGTATGTCAAGCTTTAACTGGGAGTGGTGGTTGGCCACTATCTGTATTTTTAACTCCTGATAAAAAGCCCTTTTATGCAGGTACATATTTTCCTAAAGAGAATAAGTATGGCAGAATAGGTTTTATTAATATATTAAATGAAATATCAGGTCTATGGAATGAAAAAAGAGATGAAGTTATAAATAAAGGTGACTATATTGTAGAAAAAATGAAGATTTATGAAGCTACAGGTACAGAAAAAGAACTAGATAACAAAGTAATTGAAAATACTTATAAATTGTTAAAAAAATCTTTTGAACCTCATTATGGAGGTTTTAGCACTGCTCCTAAATTCCCTATGCCACATAATTTGATGTTTTTAATGAGGTATTATAAAAATACAGGTGAGGAAACGGCATTGCATTTAGTTGAGAAGACTTTACTAGCTATGTATAAGGGTGGTATATTTGACCATGTTGGATATGGGTTTTCTAGATACTCTACAGATAATAAATGGCTGATACCTCATTTTGAGAAGATGTTGTATGATAATGCTTTGTTATCAATTGCTTATACTGAGGCATATGCATTAACTAAAAAGGAAATATATAAGGAAATTGCAGAAAAAATATTTACTTATATACTTAGAGAAATGACAGATCCTGAAGGTGGCTTTTATAGTGCAGAAGATGCTGATTCTGAAGGAGTAGAAGGAAAGTTTTATGTATGGACTAAAGAAGAGATTGATAGATTATTAGAAGTTGATAGTGAATTATTCTCAAAACTTTATGATATAACTGAACTAGGTAATTTTGAAGAAAAGAACATACCTAATTTGATTAATAGAACAGATAAAGAATTAGAGTTAGGACATATAGAAGAATCAATAATTGAAAGAAGTCTTCTAAAATTGTTTGAGAATAGAGAAAAAAGGATTCACCCCCATAAAGACGATAAAATTCTAACTTCTTGGAATGGATTAATGATTGCTGCATTATCTTTTGGTGGAAGAATCTTAAGTAATAGTACCTATATTGAAGCAGCAAAAAATGCAGTTAGATTTTTGTTTAATAATTTGATTAGAGAAGATAGAAGGTTACTTGCAAGATATAGAGAACAGAGTTCAGATTATGAGGGATATTTAAGTGACTATGCTTTTCTAATATGGGGGCTAATAGAACTTTACGAAACTACCTTTGATGCAGAATATTTGAAGAAAGCAAAAGAACTTAATGAACAGATGATAGAATTATTTTGGGACAAAGAAAAAGGTGGGCTATTTTTAAATGGTAAAGATGCAGAAAAATTAATTTGGAGACCTAAAGAAATTTATGATGGAGCTATACCTTCAGGAAATTCTGTTGCACTCTTAAATATAATTCGTTTGAGTAATATTTTTGACGATTATAAATTAGCGCAAAAGGCTGATGAATTAATTAAAGCATTTAGCAGCAACATAGATGAGACACCTAATGCTTATACATATTTAGTCATGGCACTAATGAGTAAATTATATGGAAGAACAGCGGTGGTTATTGCTGGAGAGAAAAATGAAAAAAATACAAAAGAATTTATTGATTTAGTAAGAGTTGGTTTTAACCCTTTTACTGATGTGTTACTAAATGATAAAGATATGTGGAAGCTTAATGAATCCCTCCAAGGAAAGAAGAAATTAGGTAATGAAGTAACTGTTTATGTATGCAAGGATTTTCAGTGTTTAGAGCCTGTAAAAGACAAAGAAAAATTAAAAAAACTGTTGACAAAATAAAATTATTAAGACTATAATTATAGGTAAACATTATGTGAAAATTCGGTGAAGAGGAGAGTAAACTTATTGATTCTTTTAGCGAGCAGAGGAGGGTGTAAGCTCTGTAGATAGATAAGAGTGAAGAGAACCTTGGAGAAGCTACTGAAATTTTACCGTTTAGGTAAGACAAAGTATGACGTTAGCTGCGTTAAAGCGTTAAGAGGATTATTTATAGATTAACTACTTTGTGGATTTATCTATATTTGTTTAATCAATAAGAGTGGTACCGCGGATATTTCGTCTCTAATTATAGATTTATATATAATTAGAGACTTTTTTATGCATATAACTTAATTGTAAATTGTGTATTCATTATAGGAGGAAGATAAAAAATGGATTATAAAAAAATTATTGCAGAGAGAATAAAAGGATTTGTAGACTTGGATTTAGAATTTATTGAAGGCTTAATAGAAATACCACCAAAACCTGAAATGGGTGATTTTGCTTTTCCATGTTTTCAATTGGCTAAAGCTATGAGAAAAGCTCCGCAAATGATTGCCGGGGAAATAAAAGAAAAAATGAATAAAGAAGGTTTTGAAAGTGTTGAAACAGCGGGTCCTTACTTAAACTTCTTTATGGACAAAGGCGCATTTGCAGAAGTAACTGTAACTAAAATACTTAATGAAAAAGAAAATTACGGATCTTCAAAAGCAGGAGAAGGAAAAAATGTTACTATAGATTATTCATCACCAAATATTGCAAAGCCTTTCCATGTTGGACATTTATGCAGTACTTCTATTGGCAATTCTTTGTATAGAATAATGCAATTTGCAGGATATAACTGTATAGGTGTAAATCATTTAGGGGATTGGGGTACTCAATTCGGGAAGTTGATTTCTGCTTATAAAAGATGGGTAGATGAAGAGGCTTTAGAGAAAGAACCAATTAAAGAGTTGTTAAGAATTTATGTGAAATTCCATGATGAAGCGGAAAAAGATCCTACTTTAGTAGACGAAGGTAGAATGCATTTTAAAAATCTAGAAGATGGTTCAGAGTTTGAAGTGAAATTATGGGAAAGATTTAAAACTCTAAGTCTTAAAGAATTCCAGAATGTTTATGAAATGCTTGGAGTAAAATTCGATTCTTATGCAGGGGAGAGTTTTTACAATGATAAAATGGATAGAGTTGTTAAAGAACTTTCAGATAAAAATTTATTGGAAGAAAGTCAAGGTGCTCAAGTAGTAATGCTCGAAGATTATAATATGCCTCCGTGTATAATAAAGAAAGCAGATGGAGCTACGATTTATGCTACACGAGATTTAGCAGCTGCACTTTATAGAAAAGACACTTATGATTTTTATAGAAATATATATGTAGTTGGACAGGATCAATCGCTACACTTTAATCAAGTATTCAAAGTAATTGACTTAATGGGTTATGATTGGGCAGAAAAATGTAAACATGTAGGCTTTGGAATGGTTAAGTTTTCAGATAGAAAACTTTCCACGAGAAAAGGTGAAGTTGTTTTCCTAGAAGACTTGTTGAATGAATCTATTTCAAAGATAGCTGAGTTGATTCAAGAAAAGAATCCAGAATTAGAAAACAAAGATGAAGTTGCAAAAAAAGTAGGTATTGGTGCAGTTAAATTTACTTATTTAAAGAATAGAAGAGGAAAAGATATAGTATTTAAGTGGAGTGAAATGCTAAACTTCGATGGAGAAACAGGACCATATGTTCAATATACTTATGCTAGAGGTAAGAGTATCTTAAGAAAAGCAGGGGAATTAAATACTACTCCTGATTTTAGTAAACTAAATTCTAAAGAAGCTTTTGAACTAGTAAAAACATTAAATAATTTCAAAGATGCTATATTAGATGCAATTGATAAGTTGGAACCATCAATAGTTACAAGATATGTAGTGGATATTGCAAAAGGATTTAATAAATTCTATAATGCTCATAACATAATAAATACTGAAGATGAAGAATTAAAAGTTGCAAGATTAAAAATGGTAGAAGCAAGTTGCCAAGTTATCAAAAATGCTCTTGACTTGTTAGGGATAGAAGTTGTAGAAAAAATGTAATAGGATAAATATAAATAAGCGGTTGAATTTCGATTTAGAAATTTAACCGCTTATTTAGTAGACATATTTTGCGAATGTATATAAAGTGGTAGATAATTTTGTATACATTAATAATTTGAATATTACCAAATTATAAGTAAATATTAATTGAAATTATAATGGATTTCAATTAATATGTATAAAAATAGCATAAATTGATTTTAAATTTTATTTAAATTAAAAAAACAACTCAAAATACAGAGAACTGTGTTGAAAAAAGTTTTTATTTATAGTATAATTAAATAGAAATTAATTACAGGAATTTAATTGAAATATCTGTTTTAATAATTTATAATTAGAATATATCATTGAATTAAAACTATTGCTTATAAAAAAGCAAAAAACAACAAAAAATTTAATATTATTTAATACTATATTATATGAAAAATAAAAATGAAATGCATATGGGGAATGTCTGATGAAATCATTAAGAAAAAAAAGATTGGGCGATTTGTTGGTTCAAAGTGGAAAATTAACTGAAGAGCAATTACATGAAGAACTTAATAAGCAGATGACCTCTAAATTAAAATTAGGGAAGCAGTTAATACATGATAATATATTAACAGAAGATGATATAATTGAAGTTTTAAAAGTACAATTAGGCATGGAAAGAGTTTATCTAGAAGAAATGAAACTAGACAAAAAAGCTATTAGAATGATTCCTGAAGGTCTAGCTAAGAAGTATAATATGATTCCTATTGGATTTGTAGAATCTTCTATAATTATAGCAATGTCAGATCCATTAAATATATTTGCTTATGATGATGTTAGTTTGGTTACAGGTTTAGGTGTGAAAGCTGTTATTGCATCTGAAGGAGATATTGAAAATGCAATTGGAAAACAATATTCTTCAGAATATGTTGAAAAAGCTGCTGAAGAACTATCTAAGACAAATGCTTCAAAAATAGAAGAAACTTTGATAATTGAAAATGAGGAAGTAAAAAATGCTCCAGTTGTAAAACTAGTAGATTCTATTATTGATAATGCTATTAAAGCAAGAGCAAGTGATATCCATATAGAACCAAATGAAAGATATATAAAGATAAGATATAGAGTGGATGGAACTTTAAGAGAAGTTCTTAGAACACCAAAGGAAAATCTCGCAGCACTTGTTACGAGAATTAAGATATTAGCAGGTTTGGATATTGCTGAAAAAAGAATACCTCAAGATGGTAGAATTATAACTGTATTTAAAAGGATTAAAATAGATTTGAGAGTTTCTGTGTTACCTACAGTTCATGGAGAAAAAATTGTTATTAGAATACTCCTAAAAAACAATAATCTTTTGAATAAAGAAAAATTAGGCATGTCTGAATATGATATGATGAAATTAGGTAATATGATAAAAAGCCCATATGGGATTATTTTAGTGACTGGCCCAACAGGAAGTGGTAAATCCACTACTTTATATACTGTTTTAAGTGAACTAAATAAACCTGATATTAACATTATTACAGTTGAAGATCCTGTTGAGTACATGATGGAAGGTATCAATCAAGTAAATGTTAATAATAAAGCGGGGCTTACTTTTGCATCAGGTCTTAGAGCTATTTTAAGGCAAGATCCTGATATAGTAATGATAGGTGAGATTAGAGATAGAGAAACCGCAGAAATAGCAGTTAGATCAGCTATTACAGGGCATTTGGTGCTTAGTACAATTCATACTAATGACGCATCAGCAGCAATTGTAAGACTTATGGATATGGGAGTTGATGCTTACTTAATAGCAGCTGCAATTTCTGGAGTCGTAGCACAAAGATTGGTAAAGGTTATATGTCCTAAATGTAAAGAAGAGTATATAGCTAGTGAATATGAAAAAAATATTATAGGTATAGAAAGAGATAAGCTGACAAAATTATATCGAGGAGTAGGTTGTAGCCATTGTGGAAATACAGGCTATTCTGGAAGAACTGGTATTTATGAAATAATGGAAATAGATGAAAAGATAAGACAAGCGATTCAAAATGGAGCTGATATGTCTGTTATTAATAAATTAAACAGACAAAATGGAATTAAAACTCTGAAAGAATCTTGTGCAAAGCTAGTATTAAAAGGAGTAACTACGGTTGAAGAACTCGCTAAAGTAGCATTTTTATAAAAATATTAAGATAAAAAGATAGACAAGCTTTATGAAAGCAGAGAACAACTTTTGTTATTGATTAAGAATCAAAAGTTGTTTTGCTTACTCTTTAAACAAAAGAGGTGCGTAGATGGCATTATATAAATATAGAGCTTCAATGAGAAATGGCGAAAAAATTGATGGTAAAATTGAAGCTGAATCAAAAGAAGAAGTTATCCAAATGATAAGGCAAAATAAATATTATCCTATATGGGTTAAAGAAATTGTTCTTCAAAAAGAAATAGAATTACCTTCCTTTTTCAACAAGGTAAATTCTAAAGATCTTTCAATTATGTGTAGGCAATTTTATACACTATTAAATGCAGGGTCTAACATATTGAATACAGTGAATATTTTAAAAGTTCAAGCTGAAAATAAGGCATTGAAGAAAAGTTTAGATGGAGTATATGAAGATATTCAGAAGGGGTCTACTATGTCTGATTCAATGAGAAAGTATCCAAAAGTATTTCCTTTTCTCTTAACTAATATGGTTGAATCGGGAGAAGAGACAGGTAACTTATCAAGAATACTTCATAAAATGACTGATCACTATGAAAAAGAATATAAATTAGCTTCAAAAATTAAAAGTGCAATGATTTATCCAATATTTTTAACAATTGCATGCATAGGTGTCGTTATTTTTTTAATGACCTTTGTGTTACCTACATTTGTTACTATGTTTGAGAATAGTCCTGTTGAATTACCAATGATAACTAAAGTGTTATTAACTATAAGTGATGGATTCAGGAAGTATTGGTATATCATATTTTTGATAGTTTTATTCATAATAATTGGAATATCTTATTATTCAAAAACTGAAAAAGGAGAAACAATTATTGAATCTGTAAAACTTAATTTACCTGGATATAAGAAATTAAGCAAGAAGATTATAACTTCAAGATTTTCTCAAAATATGTCTATAGCAATGTATAGTGGTATTACATTAATAGATTCAATAGAAATAGTTTCAAAGTTAGTAGGGAATAAATTTATTGAAAAAAAATTATTGAATGCAAGAGAAGATGTAATTAAAGGAGTAACTCTTTCAGAAGCAATAGAAAAATTGGATTTTTTTCCGCCTATGTTAGTATCTATGGTGAAAATAGGTGAAGAATCGGGATCATTGGATGAAATTTTGGATAAAACCGCTGAGTTTTATGATAGGGAAGTAGAAGAAGGGTTAAGCAAAATGGTAACATTTATAGAACCAGTAATGATTTTAGTTATGGGTTTAATAGTAGCATTTGTTGTTCTTGCCATAGCTTTACCTATGTTTGATATGTATAGCACTATTTAATTAGTTTACAGTTCACAATTTACAGTGGACAGTAAAGGTTGATTTTCTCACAGAAAATCTAAAAAGCAAAATGTATCCTTCAATTGTGAATTGTGTATTGATTCAAACTACTGGAATAAAGTTGTGGAAACACAAGTTTAGATAAAAAAGATATATTAAAGGGAGGATGTATACTATGAAAAAGAATTTAGCTAAGAAAGGATTTACATTAATTGAACTTATTATTGTTATTGCTATTTTAGGAATTCTTGCTACTGTAGCTATTCCAAGGTTTTCTGGGTACAGAGAATTAGCTAAAAAGAAGGCGGATATTGCAACTGCTAAAACTATAGCTAATGCAACTGCTATTTTAATCGCAGATGAAACTATTGAAGTACCTGCTGCAGATGGAACTTCATTAAGCTTAACGCTAGTTTCTGGAGGTACTGGAGATGTGGCAGATATTTTAGGAGCTCTTAATGAAGTACCTACTCCGCAATTAAGTGGTAATAATTTTGTTGTAGGAGTTTCTAAAGGAACTGGAAATGTTACTGTTACAAATGGAACTGATCAGATTTATCCTACACCAGCAGGAGCATATGCAGACTAATAAATCTTTTTAACACAATGCGCATTGCGCATTGTGTTAATTTATATTATCATTACCTTATAGAGGTGAAAATATGACAAATTTATTCAATAATTGTTTTTTAACAATGGAATTTGGGTCGAATAGTGTAAAAATATTGGAGTCAAAAATGAAAGGTAAGAAAATATTTGTAAATAAATCATCTATTATTGAACTTTCTCAAGACGTTATTAAAGATGGGAAAATTGAAAATATTGAAGAAATAAGAGAAGTTTTAAAAAATGTATTTGAAACAGGAAAATTCACTGCGAAGAAAGTTAATATAACTATAAAAAGTAGTTCGGTTATATCTAGAAATATCTTAACACCAAAAGCTAATGAAAAAGATATGGATACTATGGTAAAATATGAGGTAGAGGATCAACTTCCTGTCAATGCTATGGATTATGAAATAAAATATAAAATGTTAGGACAAAAGACTCTAAATGATGAAGTATTAAATGAAGTCAATGTCATTTTGTTTCCTAAAAAGATTGCTAAAGAGTATTGGGAGCTAATTAACTATTTAAAACTCAAGCCAAAGGTATTAAATTTAAATTCCAATGCAATTGAAAAATTATTCAGTACAAGAAATATAAAATTAAAAAGAGAATATTCAGATTCAGAAGGAATCTTTGTAATTATAGATATTGGATTTAAAAATATAGAATTAAATATTATTTCAGAAGGAAGCACCCAGTTTTCAAGAATTCTCTCAGGCGGAGGGAAATATTTAGATAATATTATCTACAATGAAATGTTAGATGATGAAGAAAAAAAACAGGAATTTAAAAAGAAATATGCGGATTTAATGTATGATATCAATAAAACAGATCCTTCAGTTGCTGAGATAAATGATTCAATAAAAGCAGAGGTAGATAGATGGATAAAAGATATTGATAGAGTTATAGATTACTATATGAATCAAAATAAAGAAAAAAAATTAGAACATATTTATATCCACGGTGGAACAGCAAACGTAAAGGGATTGACACATTATATGGAACAGTATTTAAATGTTTCTGTTTCAATTATAGAATTACGTAATATAAAATCATCTGATTTAAAATTTAATAAAAACTATGAAAGATATATAAATATTATAGGAGCTACAATTAGATAAGTAGGTGTTATATATGAAAGATTTCAATTTTTTCGACTATTTGTTAAAGGAAAAGAAGAAAAGAAATATAAAAGTAATAAACATTGTGATACTGGTATCAGTTATTTGTACTGTTATGTTAGTAGCATATTTAATTAATTTTGGTATAATCAAAAAATTAAATTCTGAAATAGCTAAAAACGAAGTAGCTATTAAATCTAAAAATTACGGAGAAACTCAAAATGCAATTTCAGAAAAAGAAAAGATGTTGAAAGTTATTAATGAATATAGTGAGATAGTTGGTGGTATTAACAGTTTGATTATTAATTCAGATAGAATTAATAAAGATCTCCTATTAAGCATTAATAAAACAATACCTCAAAACATTATTCTAAATTATATAAGTTTAAATAGTACATATATTTTTTTAGAAGGAATTTCAACTAGCAGACAAGGAATTGCTGAGTTTGAATATAACCTTAAGAATACAGGTCTATTCAGTGATATTCATATTAATAATATTTCATCTGAAGGCTCTAGTTTTGTCTTTGATATTGAGGCTGAATTGAAGGGAGGAGCTTATGATGAAGCTACCATCTCAAATTAATAAAATCAAACTATTGTTAATAATACTGGCTAGTGTAGTAGTGTTATTAGTGTTTTACAAATTGGTTTTACAATCTCAAACAGAAAAAATAAAAGAATTATCCGAAATAAATAATAGTTATGTTCAACAATTAAAGAATGTTGAACAAAATGAGAAATATGATAAAGAACTAGAAAAAAATATTTTAGACGTTGAAAAAGTGGTAGAAAATTCTGTTGGGGCGTACTTTCCATCTACTAAGCAGGAAAAACTAATATTGATTATAGATTCTTTTATATCTAATAACGATTTAATTTGCAGCAATATGAGTTTTTCAGCCACAACAATTGAGGGAGTAGAAGAAATTTTAAATTCTGAAGCTGAAGAAGAATTTTTATTAAAGAACTTAGTTAAAGAATATGGAAATTTAAAAAATAAGGATTCTAGTAATGAAAAAAATGAAGCTGATTCAAACAATCTAACTGATGATTCTACTAAGAAATCTAATGAAAACGAAGAAAATAAATTTTTGGTAGAAAATATGAAAGTATCTCTTGAAATTGAGGGTAGTTATGAAAACATTGCTAATTTTATTAATGGTATAAATACATATAATAAAAAAATAATTATTAGAGATATAACTATTGAAAAGTTGGAAAGTGATGAGACAACGGGAGAACGCGGGAATTCAGTTAGTATAAACCTAGATTTTTATGCTATACCTAAGTTAAAAGAGGATAAAACTGATTTTGATTATAATAACTGGACTCTTTCAAATGTATATGGGAAGGAAAATCCGTTTAAATAGTTAAGAATTAATAATCATCAATTACTGTCCATTGTAAATTGTCCATTGTAAACTGTGCTTGGGGTGATTAGATATTATGAAAATAAGGAGAAAAACTGAAGGAGTTACGTTATTAGAGTTAATTATAAGTTTGGCTATTCTTAGTATAGTTATTACTCCTATATTCTCTTTGGCACTTTCTAGTACAAAGATAAATAGTAAGTCAGAGGAGGAGATTCAATCCTTGGCTTTGGCGCAGAAAAAATTTGAGTATTTAAAAAATGCTAAAAACATTTCTTCTGAATCAACTCAAACCTATATAGAAGATGGTTTTTCAGTTACAGAAAAGGTAATTAAATTACAAAAATATGAAAGTTCAAATAATGAAGGCTCAAAAAAGGTTATTCCAGAACAAAATTTTATAAATATTAGATTTGAAAAAGTTGGAAAAGGAAATAAACTATATGCATCAAATAATGATGATTCTATAAGTTATAACGTAAAAAAGAATAAGAAAGTAAAAATATTTTATACGAAAAATGGAGTTGTTTTTGAGAATAATGGCAATGGACCATCTATCGGGGTAGATGTGGATTCTGATGTCAAAATCAATATCGTAAATGACACAGGAAATAATTTTGAAGTTAGTTTCCAGAATCAAAACTATATAAAAAACTCGAATGAAATTTATATTTATTATACAGGTAGTAGTGATATTAAATTTAAAAAAAATAGTGAGGGTATAACTGATAGTATAATAGAACATAATGATTCTAGCGGTGATGGAGGAGTATCTAATAGTTTCATAATGTATAAAGTTAGTGTTAATGTAAGTAAGGATGGAAAAACATATCAAATGTTTGAAGGATATAAGCCTATTTTTAAGTAGGAAGTGATTGTATGATAAAGAAAAAAGGATCAGCTCTATTAATGGTACTGATAGCCCTAGTTGTGTTAAGTTTAATTGGAACTGCAATAATTAGTTATTCAACATCAAATTATAAACTTAGAAATAAAAATAGTGATAATTATGAAAATCGATATATTGCAGAGGGCGGCATTGACCAAGCATATGGGGCAATTATTTTGCTCTTAAATAATTCTGATAAGAAGAGTGATATAATAAACAATTTAAATAAAATTGCTGGGAATTCTATATCGGATGATAGTAATGGTTATTATGCAGATTTGAAAAATGGAGAATTAAGAGTAATATTTAAAGATGATGTAACTCCTACTTTTAGCGGTGATTTAATGTTAATAGAATTGGTTTCAAATTATAAGAGCCAAAATGTTATTGGAAAATTTAAGATTAATTATAACAATGATTTGTTTTCTATAGAATTGATGGAGAAGTCTTTTAAATAGAAGGTGGATAAAATGATTAAAAGTAAGAAAAAGGCTATGACATTAATAGAATTAATATTAGTTATGGGAATTCTAGTAGTAATTATGGGGGCAACCTCTACTTTTTTTATATCAAATTATAGGAATTTGAATAATGCTGAAGATACGGCTGATTTACAAAATTCGGCTCAAAGTGTCATAAACGAACTTTCACAAGCTACATTAAATAGTACATCGTATAATAATCCTATAACAAATAAATTTGTATTTTCTAATGATACTTTTAAATTAGAAAACAATGAATTTAAAAATGATGAAGGGGTAATAATTTCTAATATAAAGTCGATAGTTATAAATCCTATAGAAAATAATACTGGCATCTTCGTAAAAGTTACAGCAGGTCTAGGTAGTAAAACTGAAACTATAGAAACCCAATTATATTTTAGAAAAGAGTTGGTGTATTCTGGAAGTAATAGTGGTAATAACAGTGGTGGTGATAGCGGAGATACAAATGAAGGTGGTTTATCAAATATAATTTATTTTTATAAAAAGTTAGATTTTAAAGGTAGTAAGTTTGATGCATCAAATAATACTTTTTTAATTGATGATAATTATAAACTATATGGTAATCAGCAATTTTTTGGTAATTTATATATAAATGGAAATTTTAATATATCTGGTAGTTCAAAATCAAATGGAGAGGTTTTTATTGATGGAAACCTTAAATTGAGTGGTTCAACTATTTTAAATGGAAATGCACATGTGAAAGGGAATGTTGAATTATCTGGGAGCTCACAAATAAATGGAGAAACATATATAGATGGAAATCTTAAATTAAGTGGTACTGCTAAAGTTAAAGGAAATACACAAACTAAAGGAAATATCGAATTAAATAATAGTTCTTGTATCGATGGAAATGTAGAACATGATGGAAATATAAAAAAAAGAGGTACTTCTATAATTGAAGGGACCATAAGCAAAAATAGTGGCATAAAAGTAGAATATGAAGAGCCAGAGATTGAAATTGCATTGAAATCTGATAGTTGGTATGAGCAGAAAGGATACTTAGAACCTAATGAAGTTACAGTTAATAATTTTGTCAATGGTACAAAAATATTTGCTAAAGGAAACTATAGATCACCTACGTGGAATGATTCGACTTTTATCAATGGATCTAAGGGAATTATTATTGTAAGCGAAGGAGATATTGATTTAACTAATAACTATTGGAAGAAGATTACTGGAGTTTTTATTGCACCTAATGGTAAGGTGCAATATAATGGGCCTTCTTTAGAAGGGGTAGTTATATCAGAGGATGGATTTTATGTTACAAGTGGTAGTACTTTAGTCAAGTTGAATGACATTAGTGATTATTTCGCTTCTAATGCAGATTTTCCAATTAAAAAGAATTAAGAGTTGTAATATGGTTAAACCACAAAAAGTAAGTTGAACTAAAATCAACCACAATATCTACCGCAGATTAACGCGTTCTGACGCTATATATTGTGATTGAAGTTCAACTAAATTACTTTTTATGGAATTACCGTAATATAAATTAATGAAAATAAATTAAAATACTTTTTATATAGGAGTTTGACATGGATTTTATATTCGTTTTTATACTAGGTTTAGTATTCGGAAGTTTTTTTAATGTTTGTATATATAGGATACCAAGAGAAGAATCCATAGCTTATCCACCATCACATTGTACTTCTTGTGGAAATAGGTTAAAGACTGTGGATTTATTTCCAGTTTTAAGTTATATAATCCTAGGTGGAAAGTGTAGATATTGTGGTGAAAAGATTTCTATAAAATATCCCTTATTTGAGGTTTTAACAGCAACCATATTTATGTTAATATATAAGCAGTATGGATATTCAATGGATACTATAAAATATATTGTTTTTGCTAGTTATTTAATAGTTGTAGGGATTATAGATTTAAATACTACTGATGTGTACTTTAGTACTACAATATTCGGAATTGTTTCAGGATCTGCTTTCTTGATTATAAATATAATTTTAAGGAATGCATTTTTAACATATATTTATGGATCAGCTTTTGGAGTAGGTGTTATTGCTTTAATAATTATAACAACACACGGAATGGGTTGGGGAGATGCTGAAATACTTGGAATATGCGGATTGTTTTTAGGATTTAAGCTTTCTTTACTAACATTCTTTTTGTCAACAGTTTTAGGTGGAATTATTGGAATTGTTCTAATTGCTACAAAAATAAAGAGCAGAAAAGATTATATTCCGTTTGGACCATATATAGCAATAGCAGCATTGATTTCTGTATTATACGGAAATGGTATGATTGAGTGGTATTTTCAATTTTTGAATATTTGATATTAGGCATATTAATATAAGACAATAAGAGTTTAAAGGAGTTTAACATGTTTACACCAATTAAAAATGCAAAGATTTATGAGCAGGTTATTGAACAGATAAAAGAAATGATTCGTAATGGAACTTTGAAAAAAGGGGATAAGCTGCCTTCAGAGAGAGAATTAACTGTGGAATTAGGGGTTAGTAGATCTTCCATTAGAGAAGCATTGAGAGCATTAGAAATTATAGGATTGTTAGAATCTAGACAAGGTGAAGGGAATTTTATAAGGAATAGTTTTGATGAAGCATTAATTGAACCTTTATCGATTATGTTTATGTTAAATGAAAGTTCTCCACTTCAGATATTTGAACTTAGACAGCTACTGGAAATAGAAATAGCAAAACTTGCAGCAACTAAAATAAAAAAACAACAAATAAGTGATTTAACAAAAATGATAAAAGATATGAGGAAAACACAGGATGAAGAAGAAAAGGTTATACTAGATAAGCAATTTCACTATTTGATTGCAAATGCTTCTGGCAATAATCTGATAATTAATATTTTATTTGCAATATCTTGTATAATGGATAGATTTATAAAGGAAGCTAGAAGAACAATATTATTAGATGAAAAAGAAGAAATTATTCATATACAGCATAGTAATATTTTAGCAGCATTAGAATCTGGTGATGAAAATATGGCTTCAAAAGCTATGAAAGAACATATGGATTTGATAAAGGTTAATTTAAAATCAAGGCGTCTTATTTAAACGCTTTGATTTTTTTTATTCTAGTGAGTAAATTGAAATAATAGGTCAAGAAAAATACTTTTATTGGAATAAGTGAGTCGGTGTTTGATAATTAACTAACTATATGCAAATTAGTAGAAAATATAATATTTTATTAATTTTTATTGTTTTTTTTATATCGTAAAATTGCAATATAAGCTGAACTTAAGTTTAATACAGCTAATTAAGCAAATGTTAATAAATTAACTACTCTTTTATATGCATAGAATATATGATATTCTCTAATCAGTGGTAAGTTGTCATACCAGTTAAGGTGAACGGAGAAATCAAGTAAAAAGGGAGGTACAAAAAAAGTACTTCAAAATAAACCGATGAGCACCCGCCAAAATGCTATCAAAGAAGTACTTAAAAAAATTATACTATATAACTCCGATTTGGACAATCTATCTAAATGTTTTTTTGACTAAAAATTTTATCTACTAAATGGAAACGATTAATTTTTAGAAAAAAGGAGTGTATAAAATGGGTTTAGCATTAATAGCAATTATCCCAATACTAGTTGTAGGAATTATGATGGTAAAGTTTGATATGCCATCAACTAAAGCTATGCCGGTAGGTTTTGTGCTTGCAGCAATAATAGCAATTATATTCTGGAAAATGCCATTAGATTGGGTAACAGCGTCTATAATAGCAGGAGCAGTAAATACAATTGATATTTTACTTATAGTATATGGAGCATTACTTATATTACGAATGATGAAAATTAGTGGAGGAGTAAAAGGAATAGCTAATTCTCTAGCTGTGGTATCTACAGATAGAAGGGTGCAAGTTATACTTATTGGATTCCTTATGGGAGCTTTCTTTGAAGGTGCTGCAGGTTTTGGAACTCCAGCAGCAGTTGCTGCACCTCTATTAGTAGGATTAGGCTTTCCGCCTCTAGTAGCAGCAACAGTTGCATTGATTGGAAATAGTGCTCCAGTAACTTTTGGAGCAGTAGGGACACCGATAATTGGAGGGTTCGCTAATTTAAAAGATATTGTGTTGGCAAGTAGCTATTCTGGTGAATTTACAACATTCTTGATGCAAGTAGGTGGATTTGCAGCTTTACTACATTTTGTTGTAGGAACATTTATTCCATTAGCAATGGTTTGTACAATGACTCTTATAGTTGATGGAAGCATAAAAAAAGGACTAAAAGTTTTTCCTTTGGCAATATTAGGAGGTTTGGTTTTTACTATACCAGAAGTGCTATTAGCAAACTTTGTTGGACCAGAGCTTCCATCTTTAGTAGGAGCATTAATAGCAATTCCTTTATTTGTTTTCTTGGTAAAGAAAAAAGTTTTTGTACCACAAGATAACTGGGATTTCAAACCTCAAAATCAATGGGATGCCGACTGGGTAGGAACTATGAAAATGAGTGAAGAAGACGACAAGATAAAACCATTAAGTGCTATAAAGGCATGGACACCATATATTTTAATAGGTGTATTACTCTTACTTGGAAGATTGAAATGGATAGGAATTACTCCACTTCTTAAAGTATGGAAAATTTCTTTTAATAATATATTAGGAACATCAATTGGAAGGTCTATCACACCTCTCTATAATCCAGGGGTAATACCTTTTATGTTGGTAGCTTTGTTAATACCATTTATGTATGGACTTGATAAAAAAGAAGCATTTAAAGCATGGGGAGATACGTTAAAACAAATTAAGTCAGCCGCCATTGCGTTATTCTTCGCATTAGGAATGACTTATATAATGAAAAATTCAGGACTTGCTGCAAGTTCAGATTCTATGTTAATTGTAATGGCTAAAACTGCTGCTGGATTAGTTGGAAGTGGTTGGTATTTAGTTTCACCTTTAGTTGGTATATTAGGAGCATTTATAGCAGGTAGTGCTACCGTTTCTGATATCATGTTTGGTGGATTACAGTTTAGTGCAGCACAACAAGCAGGTATACCTGTTATTCCGATACTTGGATTACAAGCAATAGGTGCAGCAGCAGGTAATATGATTTGTGTTCATAATGT
Source organism: Clostridium sediminicola (assembly GCF_050402865.1). Lineage (NCBI taxonomy): Bacteria > Bacillati > Bacillota > Clostridia > Eubacteriales > Clostridiaceae > Clostridium > Clostridium sediminicola. The sequence continues at coordinate 82,484 of NZ_BAABMF010000005.1, read as the reverse complement.
TGTTGCAGTACTTACAACGGTTGGATTAGTTGGTAAAGAAGGAAGAGTTATTAAAAACAATTTAAAAGTTGCCTTATCGTATGGTTTAATAGCCGGTATAGTTTCATTCGTTATAATTAAGATGTTTATACCAAATATTTTTTAAAATATATTAAAATAATAATAGTAAAGTTAAAGTGTGGTAAAGTACAGTAGTGCTTTGCCATACAATATAAATAACTGGTCATACCAGTTAAAAAATAGTATAATTAAATTAAAATGTAAAGTTTTAGCAAGAAAATATCATGAACAATTATCTAAATTTGAATAAATTTCAAATAACATAGGAGGGGTATAAATGGAATTATTAGTATGTATAAAACAAGTTCCGGGAACATCAAATGTTAATGTGGACCCAGTAACGGGAGTTTTAATAAGAGATGGAGTAGATTCTAAAATGAATCCCTATGATTTATATGCTTTAGAAACGGCTCTAAGGATTAAAAGTGAAAAGGGTGGAGAAGTAAAAGTTCTAACAATGGGACCACCTCAAGCAAAAGAAGTAATTAGTGAAGCATTTATGATGGGAGCAGATGCAGGAGCTATTTTATCAGATAGGAAATTTGCAGGTGCTGATGTACTGGCAACATCATATACTTTGTCACAAGGAGTTAAGAAATTAGGTAATGCTGATTTGGTTATTTGTGGAAAGCAAACTACTGATGGTGATACTGCACAAGTTGGCCCTGAAATGGCCGAATATCTTGGTATTCCACATGTGGCCAATGTACTAAATATTTTAGAGATAACAGAAGAGAGTATTACAGTTGAAATGGACATGGCTGAAACAGTGGAAATTCAAGAAATCAAATTCCCTTGTTTAATAACAGTAGAAAAAGATATTTATACGCCAAGACTTCCATCATACAAAATTAAACTTGATACAAAAGATAAAGAAATAAAAGTGTATGGATTAAATGACTTAGATGATAAAAATGAAAAGAACTATGGGTTAAATGCATCGCCAACACAGGTTGAAAGAATTTTTCCTCCAGAAGTAAATGATGATAAGGAAATGTGGGAAGGTAACTCAGAAGAATTAAGTTCTAAATTAGCAGATAAATTAAAAGCAATGAAATTTGTATAAATAGAATAATTAAATTTGTGTAGGAGGTAATATAATGGGTAGATTAGTGGTACATGCAGATAAATTAACAAGTGAAAATAAAAAGCAATTAATCGAAATTTGTCCTTTTAATGCAATAGTAGAAGCAGAGGATAAACTGGATATAACAGCAGGATGTAAAATGTGTAAGATTTGTGTAAAAAAAGGTCCTCTTGGAGTAATTGAGTTTGTTGAAGATGAAGTTAAAGGTATTGATAAAAGATTATGGAATGGAATTGTTGTTTATGTTGATCATATAGAAGGAACTATTCATCCAGTTACTTTAGAATTAATAGGAAAAGCTAAAGAATTGGCAGCAAAAATTAATCATCCTGTTTATGCTTTGTTTATTGGATATAATATAAAAGATAAAGCTGAAGAACTACTACATTATGGTGTAGATGAAGTATTTGTCTATGATTATGAAGAACTTGAAGAGTTTAGAATAGAGCCTTATACAGCAGCTTTTGAAGATTTTATCAATAAAGTTAAGCCTTCTTCTGTGTTAGTTGGTGCAACATCTGTAGGAAGATCTTTGGCGCCAAGAGTTGCTGCTAGATTTAGAACAGGGTTAACTGCAGATTGTACAGTACTTGATATGAAAGATAATACTGATTTAGTTCAGATAAGGCCTGCATTTGGTGGAAATATAATGGCTCAAATAATATGTACAAATAATAGACCACAATTCTGTACTGTTAGATATAAAATCTTTTCAGCATTAGAAAGAAAAGAACAACAAACTGGAAAGGTCAATATTTGTTCTTTAGAGGAAGAAAAGTTTGTGTCAAATATAAAAGTATTAGAAATTACAAAAAAAGAAAAAGAAGTGAGCATTTCTGATGCAGAAGTTATTATAGCTGCAGGAAGAGGGATAAAAACCGAAAAAGATTTAAATATGATATATGAATTGGCTGACTTATTAAATGCTCAAGTTGCTTGCACAAGACCATTAATAGAATCTGGATGGATTGATGCTAGAAGACAAATAGGATTAAGTGGACGAACTGTTAAACCTAAATTGATAATTACAGTAGGTATTCAAGGATCTGTACAGTTCATTGCAGGAATGAATAATTCTGAAACTATTATAGCTATCAATAATGATAAAAATGCTTCAATATTTAATGTAGCTCATTATGGTATTGTAGGAGATTTATACGAAGTGATACCGGAATTAATAGAAAAGATTAAAATTGGAGAAAGCTTAATTGAAGAAACAGCTTAAAAATTAAGGAGGGATAAAATGAATAATTATAAAATATTAGATTCTAAAGATATAGAATACTTAAAGTCGATTCTAGGTGACGATAATGTATTAATAGATGAAGAAATTAGTGAGGATTACAGTCATGATGAATTAGGAGGAATAAGTAATTATCCTGATGCACTTGTGAGAGTTCATAAGACAGAAGAAGTTGCAAAAATTATGAAATATGCATATGAAAATAGTTTGCCTGTAGTTGCAAGAGGATCAGGAACTGGACTTGTAGGAGCATCAGTACCTCTTTATGGTGGAATCATGATTGAAATGACTGGAATGAATAATATTTCAGAACTTGATGAGGAAAACTTGACATTAACTGTAGAACCAGGAGTTCTATTGATGGAAATAGGCAAATATGTTGAAGAACATGATTTGTTTTATCCACCAGATCCAGGTGAAAAAAGTGCAACCATAGCAGGAAATATTAGTACAAATGCTGGTGGGATGAGAGCTGTAAAATATGGAGTTACAAGAGACTATGTTAGAGGGTTAGAAGTTGTATTACCTACTGGAGAGATTTTAAATATTGGTGGTAAGGTAGTGAAAAATAGTTCTGGATATAGTTTAAAAGATTTAATTGTTGGTTCAGAAGGAACACTAGGAATAATTACTAAAGCAATTTTAAGACTTTTACCATTGCCGAAGAAATCAATAAGTTTGCTTATACCATTCGCTGGTTTGGATAAGGCTATTGAAATGGTACCTAAAATAATTAAATCTAAGGCTGTGCCAACTGCAATAGAATTTATGCAAAGAGAAACTATTTTAGCAGCTGAAGAATTTTTAGGAAAGAGATTTCCAGACAATACATCTGATGCATATTTATTATTGACTTTTGATGGGAATTCAAGTGAACAAGTAGAGAAAGATTATGAAACAGTAGCAGATTTATGTTTAGGTGAAGGAGCTTTGGATGTATTTATAGTAGATACAGATGAGAGAAAAGAATCAGTTTGGTCAGCTAGAGGAGCTTTTTTAGAAGCAATTAAAGCATCTACAACTGAAATGGATGAATGTGATGTAGTTGTGCCAAGAAATAGAGTTGCTGAATTTATAAAATATACAAAAGAGCTACAAGAAGAATTTGGAGTAAGAATTCCGAGTTTCGGTCATGCTGGTGATGGTAATCTTCATGTTTATGTGTGTAAAGACGATTTAGATGAAGAAACTTGGGAAAAGAAATTGAATGATGTGTTTGGAAAAATGTATAATAAGTCTGTTGAATTAAATGGTTTAGTTTCAGGTGAACATGGTATTGGTTATGCTAAAAAAGGATATATGTTTAACCAATATGGAGAAGAGCAAGTTAGAATAATGAGTGGTATAAAGAAGGTATTTGATCCTAAAAATATTTTAAATCCTGGTAAAGTATGCCAATAGATTATATATATACTTCTGTAAAATGGTTATAAGGGAAAATATATATTGGGAGGAGAATTAAGACAATGAAAATAGAGGTGCCTTATTCAAAAGTTCATTGGAATATTGAAATTCCAGATAAGAATCTAGCTGGTGTGTTAGAGTCTGACGCTAATAAATTTAAAGTAGAAGAATCTCAAATAAAATTAGTAAATGATGCGTTGGATAATCCTATAGGAAGCAAAAAGTTAGAAGAATTAGTAATTGGCAAAAAAAATATGGTTATTATAACTAGTGATCATACAAGACCTGTTCCAAGTCATATTATATTACCAATTATGCTCCATAGAATTAGAAAAGTAAATCCTAATATAGATATAAAAATTCTTATTGCAACAGGATATCATAGACCAACTACAAAAGAAGAGTTGATTTTTAAATGTGGTAAAGAAGTAGCTGAAAATGAAGAATTCGTTATGCATTTTTCAAAGGAAATTGATACATTAACAAAAGTAGGAATTCTTCCTTCAGGGGGAGAGCTTTGGTTAAATAAGCTGGCTATGGAAACAGAGTTATTAATAGCAGAAGGATTTATTGAGCCTCATTTTTTCGCAGGATTCTCTGGCGGTAGGAAAAGTGTACTACCAGGAGTAGCTGGAGCCAAAACAGTTCTTGCTAACCATTGTTCAAAATTTATTGCAAGTGACTATGCAAGGACTGGCATATTGGAAGGAAATCCTATACACCAAGATATGTTATATGCAGCAGAAAAAGCAAAGTTAGCTTTTATATTGAATGTTGCAATAGATAGTGAGAAAAAGATAATTAATGCATTTGCTGGAGACTATAAGCTTGCTCATGAAAAGGGTTGTGAATTTGTAGAAAGTTTAGCAAGAGTTAATAAAGCTGAAGCTGATATAGCAATAAGTACAAATGGAGGATACCCTCTTGATCAGAATATTTATCAAGCTGTAAAGGGAATGACAGCAGCGGAAGCTACCTGTAAAGAGGGTGGAGTCATCATTATGATTGCTGCATGTAATGATGGTCATGGTGGTCAATCTTTCTATGATAATATGGCAGAAGCAAGAAGTCCTGAAGAAGTGCTCGAGAAAGTATTAAAAATACCAGCAGATGAAACAATTCCAGATCAATGGGAATTTCAAATACTAGCAAGAATATTATCAAAGTATACGGTAATTATGGTTACCGATTTATGTGATCCCGAGATGATAAAAGCAATGCATATGGAACATGCATTTACTTTTGAAGAAGCATTAGCTGAAGCATTTACCATAAAGGGAAAAGATGCAAAGGTAGCAGTAATTCCAGATGGTGTTTCAGTAATTGTCAAGTAAAAGAACTCACTAATACTAAAAAAAAGGTCCTTCTGGACCTTTTTTTATGCTTCAGTTTTTAATTTATTTATACCGATTCTAATTCTATTCATTGATTCTTCTTTTCCTACAATTTTAGCCATTTCATAAACTCCACCTGGAGATGTTTTTTGTCCAGATAAGGCAGTTCTAAGAGGCCATAGAACTACTCCGTTTTTTACACCCATTTCACCTACAAGATCCATACAAGTTTTTTCTATAGATTCAACAGTCCAGTCTTCTAATGATTCTAAAAGAGGAAGAGCTTTTTCTAATACAAGTAATGAATTTTCATAGTTGGTTTTCATTCTCTTATGGATATAAATATCAATATTATGCTCTGGAAGTTCATTAAACAATTGAACTAATTCAGTAATTTCAGTTAAAACTCCAAGTCTTGTTTGGATTAATTCACTAATGAATTTAAGGTCAAGGATTTCTAATTTTTCAGTTGAGAATATTTCTTTATAGTAAGCCATAGCAACTTCGTGGAATTTATCTGAATCCATTGCTTTAATGTACTCGCCATTCATCCAAGTAAGCTTTACAGTATCAAAAACTGCTGGAGATTTACTGATATTGTGGTAATCGAATTTTTCAATTAAATCTTCCAAACTGAATATTTCTTGTTCAGTTCCAGGATTCCAGCCAAGTAAAGCAATATAGTTAACTACAGCATCTTTTAAATAACCTTTTTTAAGTAAATCTTCGAATGAAGCGTCACCATTTCTCTTACTTAATTTTTGATGGGCATCTTTCATTATTGGTGGACAGTGTACATAAACAGGTACAGGCCATCCAAATGCATTGTATAGTCTATTATACTTTGGAGATGATGATAAGTATTCATTTCCACGTACAACGTGTGTAATACCCATTAAATGGTCATCTACAACATTAGCGAAGTTGTAAGTTGGTAGACCGTCTGATTTAATAAGAACCATATCATCTAATTCTGAGTTATCTACTTTGATTGTTCCATAAATTTCATCTTCAAATACAGTTTCACCTTCAGTAGGATTGCTTTGTCTTATAACAAAAGGAATTCCTTCTGCAAGGTTCTTCTCAATTTCTTCTTTGCTTAAGCTTTTGCAGTATCCATCATATTTAGGAGTCTCTTTTTTAGCTTCTGCTTCAGATCTTAGTGCATCCATTCTTTCTTTTGTACAAAAACAATAATATGCTTCACCTTTTTCAATAAGTATTTTAGCATATTCCATGTACATGCCTCTTCTTTCACTTTGGATATAAGGACCAACAGGACCTCCTACATCTGGACCTTCGTCATGATTTAGGCCGGTAAATTTTAACGTATCATATATTACGTCAACAGCTCCTTCTACATATCTTCCTTGGTCAGTGTCTTCTATTCTTAAAATAAATTTACCATCAGCATGTTTAGCTATTAAATACGTATAAAGTGCAGTTCTTAAATTACCTACATGCATGTATCCAGTTGGACTAGGGGCAAATCTAGTTCTAACTTCATTAAATTCCATTTTTGTTCACTCCCGATTTATTTAGTTGACAGTTTTCAGTTGACAGTTGACAGTAAGGGAAGCTTTTCTTCGAAAAGCAAATAGGGAAATTTCTTAACAATCAGTGCTAACTGTAAACCTGCGTAAATACTAGTTTTATGATATAACAATGGGCATTTTATGTCAACTGAATTATGTTTAAAAGATTTACAAACTAAAAGGTGTCTCTACTTGTGAATTTTGCATTCATAATTGTGCATTGAAATGCCTTGGTTTATAATAAGAGAGGTGGTGATTTAGAATAATGATAAAGAAAATTTTATATATAATAAAAAATTCTTTCTGTAAAATAGCCGGATTTATAAACAAGTCAATTGAAGGAAGTGCTAGGACAATACAAATTCTTTTAATTAGTATTATAACGATATTTTTATTTTATATGGGATATACTTTTCATAGCGGTTATGGAAAAGCACTAGATACAATAGCAATTATGAGTATAGGATTACTACTGGCTATTCTTATTTATTTTGTAATAAAATTAGCTGTCTATATCATAAAAAAAACAAAGACTTCTAGGCTTTCTTTAATATTAACACCAGTAATTATTTCCTATTTGATATTGAATAATTATTTAATATTTGATGAATATATACTAGTTATTATTGCTATTTTAATTTCTTTTGTTCAATTGGTTTTAGGTATATTAATCCATAAAATATTTAAAAAGAAAATTTCGGTTATTGGTGTAATTATTTTTATAGTATTTTTGTTATTTGACTTTTCAATAATATATTATTTGAATTTTGATGGGAATAGAGACCCTAAGGTTATTAAATATATTAATTCTGTAGATTTTGAAAATAGTATGAAACTATCAGAAACTTTAAGTACGAATCCTGTTTCTACAGGAGAGTATAAGGTGCAAACACTTACATATGGAAGTGGAAATGATAAGAGAAGACAAGAATATTCTGAAGGAGCAGATATAATTACTGATACAGTTTATGCGTATTCTTTCTTGGAAAGGTATAAAGGGTTAAAAGCTAAAATTCGAACTTTTTATTGGGGGTTTAATGATAAAAACATGCCTTTAAATGCAAAGGTTTGGTTTCCGGAAGGAAATGGGGAATTTCCACTTGTGATTATAGCACATGGAAATCATGCTATGGAAGAGAGTTCAGAAGAGGGATATGCATACCTTGGTGAACTTTTGGCTAGTAGAGGATATATAGTAGCATCTATAGATGAAAATTTTTTAAATGGAACATGGTATGGTGATTTAGGGGGAGAAAATGATGCTCGAGCCTGGATGATTTTAAAGCATATAGAGCAATTTGAAAAGTTTAATAATGATGAGAAAAATACTTTCTATAATAAAGTTGATTTAGATAATATTGCTCTAATTGGACACTCTAGAGGAGGAGAAGCAGTAGCTTTAGCTTCGATATTCAATACACTTGAATATTATCCTTTGGGCGCAAATATCAAATTTAACTTTAATTATAATGTTAAGACTATAATTGCCTTAGCACCGACAGATGGACAATATAAGCCTGCTAATAAAGATTTAACTCTTAAAGATGTGAATTATTTGGTAATTCATGGCTCAAATGATGGTGATGTTTCGAATTTTATGGGAAATAATGTATATGACAGAACGGAATTTACTGATGATAGTGATTTTTTTAAATCATATCTTTACATTTGGGGTGCAAATCATGGGCAGTTTAATACTGTTTGGGGTAATGAAGATATGAGTATTCCTAAAAATAACTTAATTAATAAAGAAATTTTAATAAGTGGAGAAGAGCAACGGGAAATTGCAAAAGTTTATATATCAGCATTCTTAGATGCAACAATAAAAGGTAAAAGAGAATTAGTGGAGATGTTTAAGGATTATAGATATGCAATAAACTATTTACCCAAAACAATGTATTTTAATAGATATGAAGATTCTACATATATTCCAATAGCGAATTTTGAAGAAGATATAAGATTAGAAACAGCTACTATACCAAAAGTCAAAATAAAAGGAAATCTTCTAAGTAATTGGATGGAGAGGTCGTTAAGATTTAAAGATGGAGATTTAAGAAAAAATAATGCGGCTCTAATCAAGTGGAGAGGTCAAAGTGCTTCTTATAGTATAGAGCTATCGCAAGAAGAAATAGTGAATTTAAAATTAGGTAATTATGATAAATTAGTTTTTTCAGCGGGAGATTATGATAAAGATGAGGATGAGTATGAATTAGTTGATTTTACAATATCTATCACTGATTCTCATGGTGAAGTTGCAGCTATGTCATTTAGAGAAGATTGTTTTATGAATCCAATATTTAAAGCAAAAATAACTAAATTAGAATCTTATGATAATAAAAAATATGGAGATGATATGGAAACAATACTTCAAACATATATAATTAATTTTTCGAAATTTAAGGAAAAGAATGATAAAATTGATTTTGAAAAACTAAGTAAAATTGAATTTCTATTTGACAAAACTTCTTATGGATATATAGCAATTGACGATATTGGAGTAATGAAGTAAAACTTTATCAGTTTACAGTTGACAGTGTTCAGTTTACAGTAAAGGGAACCTTTCGTAAACGAAAGCTTAAAATTGAATTTTTTCTTTTTCGTAGCCAAAGTACATCATTACGTTAGCGCAACTAACAAAACTTAATTTGGAGATTTTCTGTATTAAAATCATCCTTTACTGTCAACTGATAACTGTCACCCGTAAACTAAGTTAGAATTCTATATAAGTATTTCCATCCATAGGAATTAATACTTGTAGTGGTGGATTTTCACCATTCAAACCAACTGCATAGACAGTATAGAACCTATTTGGTTTTAAGAGGACATTAGGCACTGTAAGTGCTACATCACTACTACCAGTTGGCCTTGCTTGTAATGTATATCTACCAGGATTAACTGCAGCATACTCTGTAACTTCTTTAAAAGATACATCTTGGAATATAACTGTTCGATCTGGTAATGTTATATCTACTGAAGGTGTATTGGGAGATAAATGGGCAAATCTAATATAAGTTTTAGAAGGATCTCTTGGCAAAATCGGATCATTAATTGGTAAAAGTTCAATATCAGATACCTTGCCTATAGCTGCAATGGTAGAAATTGTTTCTGAATTTAAATCTAAATTAGTATTGATAACAGGTGTTGATTTGGTTCCAGTAGGATAAACTTTAATATTATATGTCCCAGCAGGAACATCAAGATATTCTGTGAATTCTTTATATTTTAAATTCTTGACTAAAGGTTGGTCATTAGCATAAATATCAACTGCAGGAGCATCAGGACTTGCGTGTAAAATTCGAACAAATGCTTTTGGGTTTGTTCTAAACATTGGATAAAAAAACATAATCTCACCTTTATAAATTATTTATAGAGAAACCAATAGTTACTATAGTGCACAATGCACAGTTGACAGTACACAGTTAATGATAATTTTCTTACAGAAAATTTTTAAATTAAGTTTTTATAATCATTTGCTTTGCCAAAGAAAAAAATTTAGATTAAAAGCTTTCGTTTTATCGAAAGGTATCATGAACTTGTCACTTGTCACTTGTCACTTGTCACTTGTCACTTGTCACTATATTAGAATTCTCTTCACCATAAATAAGTTATGAAATAGGAGCTGAAAATGTGAATAAACCCCAAAAAAAACTTAAATGGAGTTGATTATATTATGAATGAAAAAAAATTGAGTTTTATTCATACTGCAGATATTCATCTTGGAAGAATTCCTCATGTTGGATTAGAAATTTCAAATAATATAAATAAATTAATTAATAATGCGGTGTTTACAGCTTTTGAGAAAATTGTTCAATATGCAATTGAAAATAATGTGGATTTTATTATTATAGCTGGAGATTTGTATGATAGTGGATTTAGAACTGTACAAAGTAGAAAAATATTTTACGAAGGAAGCTTGCGTTTAAAAGAAAACAATATTGATATTTATTTGATTAGAGGAAATCATGATGCTTTTGGAGGGGAGAAAAACTTATTTGATTTACCTTCTAATGTATATGAATTCACAAGTGATGCTGCTCAAGGAATTAGTGTTATAAAAAATGATATATGTGTAGCTAATGTGATTGGACAATCTTATAGAGGTAAAAGTGAAAGAAGGAAACTTCAACAAAATTATTCGAATTTTAAACATGATGCTTTTAATATAGGAATATTACATACTGGACTTGAAGCGAATAAAAGTAACTATGTTCCTTGTTCTCTAAGCGAATTAAAGGAAGTCGAAAATATACATTATTGGGCATTAGGGCATATACATAAGAAACAAGTTATAATGGAAGAAAAACCAACTGTTATATATCCAGGAACACCTCAAGGTACTGATATTAATGAGGAAGGGGTATGTGGCTGTTGCCTTGTTAAAGTTGATTATGATAATAATATAGAATATGAATTTTTAGATACTGCTTCTATTGTATGGAAAAAGGTAAATATAGACTTAACTAAATACAATTTAAAAAATATAAATGAACTTCAAGAGCTATTAATGAATAAAGGCGAGGAAATTATAACTAACAGTGGAATAAAAGGGTATGCTATAAGGTGGATTATTGAAGGTCAAACAGAATTAAATAGTGTACTTAGAGAAGATGAAGAAAATACGTTAAACTATTTGATGGAAACCCTAAATGCTTATTTCCTAGATAAAACTCCTTTTTTAATATCTGACTCTATTATTTTGAAAACAATAGATCGAATAGATGAATTAAGTAAAAATATTCAAAATAATGAAATATTAAAAGAACTAGAAATAATTTTTCAAAGATTATACAATGAAGAAAATTTTAAAGAAGATTTGTTGAATAATTTAGGAAATATCTTCGAAAAGAATGTTGATCCAGAGAATATTAACGAGATGAAATTTTTACTCCAAGATGAATTTATTCAAGATATAATAGGAGAGGCTAAGAATTTGATATATCAACAGCTTCTAAAAGAAGGTGATTTTATTGAAGATAAATAATTTATATATAAAAGATTTTGGTATATTTAGAAATGAAAAACTTCAAAATCTTGATAGTAATATTGTTGTAGTAGGAGGAAATAATAGAGCAGGAAAAACTACTTTTATGAATATTTTAAGATATTTACCTTTTGGTTTTCCTAAAGGCTCTAATGTTATCCCTAATGCAAATGTAAACTATGAGGTAGAGGCAGAAATATTATTAAATAAGGAAAGGTATTCTGTTTTAACTAGCGGCTTTAAAACTCCAAAAGTAACAAGCTTAAATAGCAAAATATCTTATGATATAGAAAAAATCTTTGGAAATATTGACTTTTTTACATATAAACAGCTTTTTTCAGTTACATTAGATGAGTTACAAAACTTAAATGCATCAAACAATGAATTGGAAATAATGAAAACAGTTTTCTTAGGAGCTGGATATAAAGAAATGGCTGTGATGCCTAAAATAATTAAAAAATTAAATAGTGAAGCTGGTAAGATTGGAGGAAAAAGTGGGAACCCTTCTACAGGGCAATTCAAATTATTTAATAATGCAATAAAAAAGGGTGTCCAGGAGAAAAAAGATGCCTCTAATCAAATTGAGGTATATCATAGTTATCAAGAAGAATTGAATAAAATAGAATTTGAAGTCCAGGAAGAGAAAAAAAGAATCTTAGCCTATAAAGACAAGTATTTTGAGTTAGACATAGTTAGAACTAATTATGAGTTATTTACAAATATAAAAGAATTGAAGGTAATTTTAAGTAATTCAAAGAATATATTTTTAAAGGATGGAAATGTTAGTAAAGCAAAATTTATAAAGAATCAATATAAAAAAATAGTGGAAGAGATAGAAAATAATATATCGGATTTAACAGATAAGAATTTACTAAAGGAAGAAAATAGAAATATATTAATTGGAAATAAGGACAATATAGATAAAGTATTTAGAAGTGCTGATAGTTTTAAAGAAAAAATAAATGATTATTTCGATATTGAAAGAAAAAATAAAGCAGATGAAAACAGCCTTAAAAGAGAAATAGCTAATATTAATTCTAAGTGGTATGAAGATTTTGAGAATGTAATTAATATAAGAACAGATGATTCTTCTTTTGAGGAATTATCTACAGCTATTAATAAGTTTAATGAAAAGTCAAAAGAAAAAGAAGTATTACAAAATCAGATTCAGAAAATATTAGACGAGATTAAAATATTGTCAAATAATAAGAAAACGGAAATAAAAGAATTTAGAAAGCAAAATGTTATTGGTTATTTCTATATTTCCATAGGAATTTTAGTTCTTGGGATAGTCTTGAGTTTTATTAATAAATGGGCAGGAATTGGAACTATTTTATTTAGTATATTGTTTGGTATAACCTTTTTGATTATTAAATCGAATCTTTATAATAATACAAAACATAGACTTAATTTAATAAAAGAAGGAATAGATAAAAATAATATTGATTATAAAAATTTAGAGAATAAAAAAGATAGATTACATAGTGATATTTCAATCTTAATGAATAAATTAGAGAATTATAGAGTATTATTTAATCTTGGAAATGATATTGATTATGAATACCTTAGAACATATTTTTTAAGAATTAGAGAGTTAAAGAATAGGATAAAAGATTATTATACTGCTATTTATAAAAGTGATAGGGTTAAAGAAAATCTTGTCTTCAAATTGGAAAAGGCTATTTGTGATTTAAAGTTAGAAAAATATGGAAGTTTTATGAAATTACCAGAAGATAATATTTTAGAAAGCTATGAAAATATATTTATATATGCCGATAAATTAAAAGGATTAGCCAATGAAGCAGGTAAAATAGAAAAAAAATTATGTAAAAAGAGAGAGCTAGAAAGGGAAATTAGAGAATTAGTAGCAATAGATGATAGTAATATTGACTATTTAGAGGAAATAAATAATTATATTTTTGACTGTGAAAGTGCAGAAAAGATTAAGCAAAAGGAAGCAGAATATCATTTAAAATTAAATTCTTTAAATATGTCTCTTAACAAAGATAGGGTTAAAGAAGTAATTGTTAAAGATGATAATAGTACGTTAGTAGATTCTTTGGGGAAATTAGTAAATAGGTATATTTCTAAGGAGGAAGTTATTAAGGAAATAACTATTTTAGAAGAAAAACTAGATACTGAAGAGAAAACACTTAGAAAACATATTAGAGAAAAAGATAAACTTCTTATAAAACTAAAAGAATTATCAACATTAGATAAATTTCAAAAGGCACAGAATTCTATTGATAGCGCAAGAAAAGAACTTTTTCCTATAGCTAGAAAATATGCTATTTATAAGGCTAGTATTTGTATACTCCAAGAATTACAAAATAACTTTATTGAAAAAACTCAAAGTAAATTATTATTAGGTGCTTCAAAAATATTAAATGAGATAACTTCAGGTGAAGTGCAGGAAATATTGCCTCATAAAGATATAATAAAGTATGATTTTATTTCAAAAGATAAAAGTGGTAATGTTTATAATAGTGCTGATATCCTTAGTAGAGCTACAAAAGAACAATTATTTTTGAGCATGAGGATGAATAGAATAAGAGAGCATAAACCTAATATACCTATAGTTTTTGATGATTCGTTTGTTAACTTTGACGAAAAAAGCTTATACAATACAGGTGTTTTACTTAATAAAATATCGAGAACAAATCAAATATTTATACTTACTTGTCACTCAAGAGTTGTAGATTTTATCTCAAAAACAAATAAGAATGTTAAATATTTATTCTTGAATAATGGAGAGTTTAAAGAAACTGATGATAAAAGCCTGATTAAAGAGTTGGCAGAAGTTTAAATATTATAATTTAAATATCATAGGAAGAAACAAGGGGGAAATATTCGTGTCAAACACATTATTAAAGAAATTAGCAAAATTATTAGTAAATTATTCAACAGGTGTAAAGGAAGGCGATTTTGTTTTGGTTCAATCTAATGAAATTGCAGAACCTTGGATGGTAGCAGTTGTAGAAGAGGCTATTAAAGCTGGAGCGCATGTTGAAACATTGTTAGATTCTCAAGATTCAACAGTGGCTAAATTGAGATATTCTTCAGATGAACAATTACTTCAAGAGAGTTATATACAAAAAATTGCTTTAGAAAAAGCTGATGTTTGGTTAACTGCTTGGGGTACAAAGAACACAAGAGCAAATTCTAATATTGATTCTGAGAAAATTAGATTAAAAGCAAAAGGAGCTTCTAGTTGGAGAAAAGTATACTCAGAAAAAACAGGAGATGGTTCATTAAGATGGTGTGGAACTCAATTTCCAACATGTGCTGATGCTCAGGAAGCTTCAATGAGCTTGGCTGAATACGAAGAATTTGTTTATGGAGCAGGTTTATTAGAGTTAGAGGATCCGGTTGAGGAATGGAAGAAAATCAGCAAATATCAAGAAATATGGGTAAAATATTTAGATACAAAAAAAGAACTCCATATTGTTTCTGAAGGTACTGATTTAAAAGTAAATATTGAAAATAGAAAGTGGATAAACTGTGATGGAAAAGTGAACTTCCCTGACGGAGAAATTTTTACATCACCAGTAGAAGATGGTGTAAATGGCAATATTACTTTTAGTTTTCCTGGAATTTATGAAGGTAAAGAAATCGAAGGAATAAAAATGGAGATTAAAGATGGTGAAGTTATTTCTGCTTCAGCTGATAAAGGGGAAGATTTGTTAAAATCATTATTAAAGACCGATGAAGGAGCAAAGAGATTTGGAGAAGTTGCCATAGGAACAAATTACGGAATTAAGAAATTTACTAGAAATATGCTTTTTGATGAGAAAATTGGAGGTACAGTTCATTTAGCTATTGGTGATTCAATGCCTGAAGCTGGTGGTGAAAATAAATCTACAATTCACTGGGATATGCTTTGCGATATGAGGGAGAATGGGAAAATATATGCTGATGGTGAATTGTTTTATAAGAATGGAAAGTTTATTGATGAGGTCTTAAAATAATTTATTTTATAAGAGAAAGAAAGTGATGATAATAAAATTTTTAAATATATTTACAAGGTTTTTGAAGATGGCAGGTGCGGTGATATCATATATATCCTTATACTTTATAACAAGTTTTTTAGCATTGATTATCGCACTAATGTTTCTAATGATAAATGGCAGTGAGTTAAATATACTAGAAAATGCTGAGTTAATTGAAACAATTAATTTTAAAATTATGCCTCTATTTTTGATATTGTTTTTCATAATTTGTTATGGGGTATTTAAAATTATTAATAGGGATTTAATAAAATTTTGTAGATTTAATAGATTCAGAATCTCATATGTTGTTCCAATAATATTAATAGCTATATTTACAACTGGAATTTCATTAGTTTGTACTCAATATGGAATTACGATATTTCCAGATTATGCTGAAGTGAGTAACACTTATAGCATGGCTGCTAAAAGTATTATAGGAATATTAGGAATTATTGTTTTTGCGCCTATTCTGGAGGAAATACTTTTTAGAGGAATGATTTTCAATAGGATGAGAGAAGATATGAATGTGGTGTTGGCAGCTATTTTACAAGCAATAATTTTTGGTATGATGCATGGAAATATGCTTCAATTCTTTTATACATTTGCTTTAGCACTTATAATGGCTTATGTTTACGTAAAAACGGATTCTTTATGGATGAGTATTTTAGTTCATATAACATATAATCTATTTGGTGTAGCAATATACCCAGCTCTATTAGATAATTTTAATATCCCTCTAATATTGTTTGGTATAATAAATATTGTTTTATTAATTGGGTCTTTTATGTATTTTAACTTTATGGTGAAAATTGAAAAAACATATTAAAAAAAGAAGAGAAATCTCTTCTTTTTTTTAAAGCAATGAGTACATAGTGTATCCACCAGTAATATTTTTCGTATTAAATCCTTTAGAGTTGAGTAATTGTTCAGCTATATAACCTCTTAAACCAACTTTACAGTATATCCAAAGTTCTTTAGCTTTATATTGTTCTAATTCAGTAAATTTATTTCGTAGTTCTTGAAGAGGTATGTTAATAGAGCCCTCAATATATCCTTCTTCTTGTAATTCTTCAGGCATTCTAACATCTAATACAACCACGTTGTTTTTATCTCTTGAATCAACATCTTTTGGCATTACTATAGAAGAACGTCCAGTCAATACATTTTCAGCATAGTAACCAGCCATGTTAACTGGATCTTTTGCAGATGAGAATGGAGGAGCATATGCCAATTCCAATTCAGTTAAATCCTCAACTGTTCCATTAAATCTTATCGCAGTTGCTATATCATCAATTCTTTTATCAACGCCTTCAGTTCCTATTCCTTGAGCGCCTAGTATCTTACCATTTTCTCCAAAAATAAGTTTTAAGTAAATTCTATCAGCTCCAGGATAATATGAAGCGTGACTATTTGGTAAAACATATATAGATTTGTAAGGTATATTATTTCTATCTAAAATTCTTTCATTATTACCTGTACTTGCACATGTTAAGTTAAAAACTTTAAGTATAGAAGTACCTTGAGTACCTTTATACTTCTTATCTAAGCCAGCTATATTGTCAGCTACAATTCTTCCTTGCTTATTTGCAGGACCTGCTAGAGGAATAGCGGTTTTATTGCCATTAATAAAGTCTACTACTTCTATGGCATCTCCAACTGCATAAACATCTTTTATGTTTGTTTCTAATTTATCATTTACAATAATATGGCCTTTTGGTCCAAACTCTAATCCAGAATCTTTAAGAAATGCTACATCAGGCATAACACCTATAGAAAGTAACACTAAATCAGATGATAAAGTAGTTCCATCTTTTAAAGTAACTGTAACGGTACCATCTTTACTATTGAAAGATTCAACTCCATTGTTTAGTATTAGTTTAACTTTATTTCTCTCCATTTCATTTTCAGCTATTTTAACCATATCTGAATCAAAAGGAGCTAGGATATGAGGAGCTGCTTCTACTAAAGTGACTTCCATATTTAAATCTATAAGATTTTCAGCCATTTCAACTCCAATAAATCCGCCACCTATAACTATTGCAGAGTGAAGTTTATTTTCCGTAACGTATTTTTTTATTATATCAGTATCTTTCATATTTCTTAATGAGTGAATATTTTCACCATTAATTCCAGCAATATTTGGCTTAATTGGTTTAGCGCCTGGTGATAAAATTAGAACATCATAGGATTCTTCATAAATCCCGTTTAAACTTTCTACTTTTACCTTCTTATTATCAAAATCTACTTCTGATACATTACTATTTGTTCTTACATCAATATTAAACTTAGCTTTCATTGCTTCTGGGGTAGCAACTAAAAGATTTTCTCTTTCAGTGATTGTTTTACCAATATAATAAGGCAGTCCACAGTTTGCAAAAGATATGTAATTGCCTCTTTCAAAGATCGTAATTTCTGCATTTTCATCTAATCTTCTCAATCTTGCAGCAGCAGAAGCACCACCTGCGACACCGCCTATAATAAGTACTTTTTTTGACATTAAAACACCCCTTTTGATATATTATATTTTAGCTTTAGTGATTAATAGATTATACAGAACTATTATAAATTTCGAACAAGTTCGCAATTAATAGTTACAAGTGATAAGTTCATGATACCTTAACTTGTCACTTGTAACTTATCACTTGTCACTGTTTTAGTTCGTAATCTATTTCAAAAGTGAAAAAATAAATATTTTTAATAAAAACTCCCTTTACGGGAGTTTTATATTAAATAAACAAGTTAACGTTTGAATCTTCAGCTTCACCTAAGTAGTAGCCAACTCCACCAATTTTAACACCATCAATTAATTCTTTTTGTTGTAATCCTAGAAGTTCCATAGACATTTGACATGCAACTATTTCAATACCACTATCCATAGCAGCTTGCATTAATTCTTCTAATGAACTGACATTGTGTTTTTTCATTATTCCACGAATCATTTGTGGACCAATACCAGCCATGTTCATTCTAGATAATCCTAGCTTTTTACTTCCTTTAGGCATCATCATACCAAACATTTTTTCTATAAAGTTCTTTTTAACTGTAACATTTTCAGTTTTTCTTAGAACATTGATTCCCCAGAAAGTAAAGAACATAGTTACTTTCTTACCCATAGCAGCAGCGCCATTAGCTATAATAAATGAAGCAATAGCTTTATCTAAATCACCGCTGAATACTACCATAGTTTTGTTATCTTTAACTTCTACAGCAGTTGCAGATGCTAAAGCCGTAGCAGCTTCACCTAAGCCTTTTTGTAATGTAGCTGTGATTATACCTTTTTCTTTATAGATATTTAATAAGGTATTGTTAGTTCTCTTGCACCATGCTTTGATATCTTCATAAAAACCAGGATCAGAAGCAGTTATAACTAATTGGTCACCTTCATTGATTTCATCAACAGCACCTTTTACTCTCATCAATGGGCCAGGACAACTTAAACCACATGCATCTAAGTTTTTGATTATTACATTATCTTTTATATTATTCATGTTAGTTTCAACATTTGATTTTTCTAATTCTTTGCTTGGTGTGAATTTTCCAGCCATATATACTTTATAACCTCCTGTAATGTTTTTAACATTAAATCCATTAGCTCTTAAAACTCTTTCAGCGATGTATCCACGAAGTCCAACTTGGCAGTATGCCCAAATTTCCTTATCTTTATATTGCTCTAATTCATTCAATCTATCTCTCAATTGTTCTAAAGGTATGTGGAGTGAATTTTCTATTTGTCCGCCTTCAGCTTCTAATTCTGTTCGAATATCTAATAGTAATACTTTTTCTAAGTCTGCTGAATCAATATCTCTTGGCAAAACAGCTTTTGATCTTCCTTCAATTATGTTTTCAGCATAGAAACCAGCCATATTAACAGGATCTTTTGCTGAAGAGTATGGAGGTGCATAGGCTAATTCTAATTCAGTTAAGTCATAAATAGAACCATTCAATCTTATAACAGTTGCAATATCGTCAATTCTCTTATCGACACCATCATAACCAATTGCTTGGGCACCTAATACTTTACCTGCCATGTTAAAAATTAATTTCAAGGTAATTGGTGTAGCTCCAGGATAATAAGAAGCATGACTTTGAGGTAAAACATATATAACTTCATAAGGAATATTAGCATTTTTTAAAGTTCTTTCATTATTGCCAGTACTTGCACAAGTAAGGTCAAATACTTTAAGAATTGAAGTTCCTTGAGAACCTTTAAATTTTCTATTTAAACCACATATATTATCAGCGGCAATTCTACCTTGTTTATTTGCAGGGCCAGCAAGAGGAATAGCAGTTTTGTTTTTATTAACAAAATCTATTACTTCAATAGCATCTCCAACTGCATAAACGTTTTTAAAGTTAGTTTCCATTTTATCATTAACAATAATATGGCCTTTAGGACCAAATTTTAAACCTGTTTCTTTTAAGAAATTAACATCAGGGGTAACACCAATTGCTAAAATAACTAAATCTGTTTTTATAATTGTATTATCTTCTAGAGTTAATGCAGTTTGCCCATCTATATCTTCAAATTTACATACTTTATTATTTAAGACAACTTTCACACCATTATCTTGCATTTCTTTTTCAGCTATAGCAACCATATCTGAATCAAATGGAGCTAATATATGTGGTGCTGCTTCTACTAATGTTACGTCAATACCTAAATCAGTTAGATTTTCAGCCATTTCAATACCGATAAATCCACCACCAATAACAACTGAAGAACTTAATTTATTTTCTGTAACAAAAGCTTTTATTTTGTCTGTGTCAGCCATATTTCTTAGTGAGAAAATTCTTTCCCCATTGATACCCTCAATTGGTGGCTTTATAGGTTTAGCACCTGGTGAAAGTATTAAATCGTCGTAATTTTCTGTGTAGGTTTTATTACCTGAAGTAATAGTAAGTTCTTTTTTCTCTACATCGACTTTAATTACTTCACTATTTATTCTTACATCAATATTAAATTTATCTTTCATGTCTTTTGGTGTAGATACAAGCAAATTATCTCTTTCTTTTATTGTGTCACCTATATAATAAGGTAGACCGCAATTTGCAAAAGAAATATAAGAACCTCTTTCAAATAAAATGATTTCTGCTGATTCATCTAGCCTTCTGAGTCTTGCAGCAGCAGATGCACCACCAGCAACACCACCGACAATTAAAACTTTTTTACTCATAATAAACCTCCTTGGATAATTAATCTTCAAACAAAACTTTTATAATTTTTTCGATTTTATTATTTGACAGGGTATATTGTACTTCTGTACCCTTACGATTCCCTTTTACAACACCTGCTTGCTTTAGTAATTGTAAATGCCTTGAAACAGTAGGTTGAGGTATTTGAAGGCAAGCTTGCATTGTATTAACATTGCAATGTTTTTTTTCAAGTAAACCTTTTATAATACATATCCGAACAGGATGAGCTAGCACTTTTAAAAGATCAGTTTTTTCAGTATAGATTTCAAAATTATTGTCCATGCTTACCACCCTATCAAGAATTTTTTTTAGAAGAAACATTAAATTACAATATTATTATATTCAAATAATTGAATATTGTTATATTATAATATTACGATATATTAATATGTTTGTCAATAAATTAACTACTATTTTGTTATTAAAATAACTAATAGCGTAAGGGGAGTTTTTATACTTAACAATTGACAGTTTTCAGTTGACCGTAAAGGAAGCTTTCGGAAACGAAAGCCCGAAATTAGTTGTAAGTGATAAGTCAAGGATGTTTTTACTTTATAAAGATCAAAATTAATTTTCCTTTTGTGTTAGAATAAGATTCTTATTCCTGTTAGCGAAGCTAATAAAGCCTTAGATGTAAGATTTTCTGAAAGAAAATCATCCTATACTGTCAACTGTACACTGATAACTGTAAACTAAAAAAGATTCCCTCAGGAATCTTTTTTAGTATCTATATTTTCTTCTTTTACGATCTTTTTTTGAAATTGCAGACCTTATTAAAAATATCAATAGTATAAATATAAACAATAATCCGATAGCAACACCTACATATATAAATTTATTTGACATAATAATGTCATTAGTTGATATAGTAGGATACAATTCATAGGAATTAGTTAATTCTCTTTGGTTTATTGTTAAAGTTCCTACACTAGAGTCTTTATTTAAGCTCCAAGGATTTATTTCTCCAATATTAAATGTTTCAGTAATTTCTGCGGTATTAATTTCATTATTATAGAAAGTGATATTTTCTTTAATTACAAGAGGTAATGTAACACTTTTTTGTGGACCAATAAAAAATAATGGTTTATAGTTTAGTTCTACATTTTTAATAGTAGCATTATTTTTGTATTCAACATTATTGACTTTAAAGGTATCTTTTGTAGCGCCATAACTCCAATTGATTATTTTAGCCATATCTTTGAAAACTGTAAGGTCTTCACTGTCATAAACAGAATTTAAGACAACTCCAACTAATAATCTGCCATCTTTTTCAAACATTGCAGTTAAACATCTACCAGCTTTATTAGTTAACCCGGTTTTACCTCCGACACAAATTGCATTTGAAGCTGTTTCTTCTCCTAACTTTATACCAAGTTCATTTAAATAGTCTTTGCTTAAAGTTTTTCCAATTAGCTTGTTTCTATTAGGCTCAGTTGCAGAATTTCCATTAGTCATAGCAATTTTACTAGAAGGCATTTTCATAGTTTCTTTTATCCAATTGTTCTCGTAAGCAGCTCTAAGAAGAATACTTATATCATATGCAGTAGTGTAGTGATTATTAGTATTTTTATCAAGTCCATTTGCTGTTGCAAAACTAGAATTCTTTAAACCAAGTTCAGAAGCTTTTTCATTCATTAAAGTTATAAAATCTGATTTAGTTCCTGAAACGTGATTAGCAACCATAACAGCAGAATCATTGGCTGAATATATCATTAAAGCTTTCATAAGATTATCAGCATTCATTTTGTCTCCAACTTTTACAGGTATTATGTTATAAAGTGAATATGCAGGTTCCTTTGCAGCTTCTTTAGTGTATTCAATGATATCAGTTGGTTGAGAATTATCTGCAAGAAGTATGGCGGTTAAAAGTTTTGTGATACTTGCAGGGTACATTGGAGTTTTATCAGCATTCTTTGCGTAAATTATTTCCCCAGATTGTACATCTATTACTATTGCTGATTCTCCTTGAATTTGAGGTAGTGTGGCATTTTCAGCGAATACAGGCATACTAAAAGATAATAAAATAGCTAAAGTTATAAATAAAGATAATATTTTTTGTCTCAAAATTAATCTCTCCCAAATATAATTTTTTTGTCTTTTCTAGTATAATCTAAATAAAGGCGCTTTACAATAAATAATGCCTTTGTTTAAGAAAAATTAAAAACTAATTTTGGTAGGTGAAAACATGAAAAAAATTTTTGACAAATTTAATGAAAGAAAACCTAAAATGATTGGTAGGTATAGAAAGAGCTCAGTTATGATTTTATTAATAAATTTGGATGGCGAGTTAAACATAGTTTTTGAAAAAAGAGCATTAACTTTAAATAGTCAACCAGGCGATATTAGTTTACCTGGTGGCGCCATCGAAGAAGGCGAATCTCCTAAAGCGGCAGCTATAAGGGAAGCTATGGAGGAATTAAATATAGATAAGAAATCTATTAAACAAGTTGGTACAATGGATTATTTTATTAGTGCGTATAACAGTATTATTTATTCTTTCGTTGGCGAATTAACACAAAAAATAAGGCAACCCAATTTAGATGAAGTTGATCATATCTTTTATGTTCCACTTAAGTTTTTTATGGACAATGAACCTAAAGAATATTGGATGGAATTAGTTCCTGAGTTTAGGTATGATTTTCCTTTTGATTTAATTCATGGAGGCAAAAACTATAACTTTAGTAAGAGAAAACAAATACAATATTTTTATAGGTATAATGATTATGTGATTTGGGGTTTTACTGCTTTGATTATAAAAAGATTTATAGAAATAATAAAAATGGAATAAAAGTGCATATTTACTCTGTAAAAATAAATAAGATGGGTATACTAATTATTAGGAGGTTTTAAATGAAAAAAAAGCAAATTTACAGAGTTTTTTTAATTACAATGTGTTATATAATTATCTTTGGTAATATTATTTTCAACTCTGCTTATGGAAGAGAAGTATATGATAAAAATCTTATCGAAAAGATTTTAGATAATGCAGATGATAATCTTTATAATATTTTGATCAATAAAGATAAATATGAAGTTCAAGTTCTTTATACAAGAATAAAAAGAGATGGATTAAATCGCCCATGCTTTACTACACATTCTTATAATGTAGATAGTAATCAATATTTTTACCCAGCGAGCTCTATAAAGCTATCTGCTTGTGCACTAGCTTTAGAAAAATTAAACAATTTAAATATAGAAGGGCTAAATAAGGATACTCCGCTAAAAGTAGGAAAAGATAGATGGAGTCAAAAATCTCAGAGTAAAGATATAGGGACAAAAGATGGACTTCCTACTATAGCTAATTTTATAAAAAAAGTTCTTGTTGTCAGTGATAATAATAGTTATGATAGGTTATATGAATTTTTAGGTCAACAATATTACAATGAAACTATGTGGAAAAAGGGGTATAAAGATTTTTTGGTTTTACATAGATTAGGGAATCCTACATCCTACAATGAAAACAAATATACAAATTCTTTTAGGTTCTATAACAATAACAACGTAATTTATGATAAACCTATGGTTTTTAATGAGAACTCATATATTAATGAAAACTTAGAAGGATTGAATAAAGGAATAGGATATTATAGAAATAATAAATATATTAAATCATCGAAGAATTTTTCTAAATCAAATTATATTTCAATAGAGTGTTTGCAAGAAGTGATGAAAGCAATAATGTTCCCGGATTATATTGAAGAAAATAAAAAGTTTAATTTATCAAAAGATGATTTTGATTTTCTAAAACAATATATGTGTATGGTACCCTCACAGTGTGATAATCCTAGATATAACTATAAAGATAGTTTTGTTAAATACTTTATATATGGGGATTCAGATAAAGAAATTCCTGACTATATAAAGATATATAATAAAATTGGAAGTGCATATGGATATCTTATAGATAATGCTTACATAGTTGATGAAAAACATGATGTAGAGTTTTTATTGACTAGTGTAATATACTGTAATGAAAATAATATTTTTAACGATAATAAATATAACTATAGCAATATAGGTATACCTTTTCTAGCAAAATTAGGAAGGGCAATATATACATATGAGTTAAATAGTAGAATACAAGAAATAAAGTAAACCAAGAAAATGATTTCTTGGTTTACTTTTGTCTTCCTCTTTTTTTTATCTTACCTAAAGCTATTATAGAGATAGCAGCAATAGCCATGTAAGAAAAAACATAAATTATATTTATTAATCCTGACGTTTTGAAAAATTTTAGATAAATAAAAATAGCCAAAGATATAGCTGACCAAAATATCGAAATATATGACATCCTATTATTTCTACTTCTCCAAGAAATGGGGTCTTTCATATTTCCTATAATATTATCTCTATGTTTGTTTCCAGGATTAGTTCTAATAAATAAAACCTTAAAGTATAAGGAAAAAGCTAAGGTTATTAAAAAAAAGCCTAAAAAAAAGTAAGCTAAAGAATTACTGGTTACATTCATAAGATCACCTCTATTTATTTTCTGATTGCTGACTATAATACCACATAGCTATTATTCCCTTATTCAAAAAAAAAATCCTTACAAATGTAAAATAGTAAATAAAATGAAAAAAGATATTTAAATATACCAAAAAATGTAATATAATAAATATAAAGGAGATAAACAACTTTAGCTATTAATCTATATATGTCCAAAATTCATTGATTCATGAGATTTTGCACTTATATAGATTAAGTTCATGTAAGATTTATCTATAGTTAACTAGGAAAGGGTGACGTAATCGTGAATGAATGTCCGTTTTTGACCACTTATAGTGAAAGTATTGAGTGTTTTGAAAAATGTCCATTTTATGAGTATGAAGGAGAGGGGTGTCCATTTAAACAAGTCTATAGTGATAGAGAAAAATATACAGAATTACAAAATAGTATAGAGGAAAAGTATAGTGCATATTTTGATGTAGAAAAGCTATACGTGGATAGTCAAAAAAAAATAATATAGTTTAATTACATTTTTGTTAATATAAAAAACTGCTTAAGTTAAGCAGTTTTTATTTTAGAGAGAATTCAGTTCTAAAATTAAATTAATTGATAAACTTACGTGGAAGTTTATCTAGATGTTATTCATAAATAGATGCATATTTATTTAATAATGATTGTTTTAAATTCCATAAGTCTTGAGATAAATCTATATAGTAAGTATGGGGGTTTTTAAATCTTACTACCTCTTCCCATAGTTTATCAACTTCTTCTTTGGAGAATTTTTGAATTTGACTTACTGAAGGATTTTCATAAACAGGTTTTCCATTTTTTATAATAGGAACTAGTAACTTTTTAGCATAAAAATTAGTTAATTTTTTCTTTTTCCAAGTATAAATTGGATTAAATATTTCAATTGGTTTAGTATCATCAATTGTTTCGTTATTTAATGTTATTAAATCTGCAATAGCTTTATCTGTAGATTTATCAAATAACCTATAAACATTTTTATAACCAGGATTAGTTATTTTTTCAGCATTCTCACTAATTTTTATTTTTGGGATAATTTCATTGTCTTTTTCTACTGCTACTAGTTTATATACTCCACCAAAAACAGGCTCTGATTTAGCAGTAATTAGTCGCTCCCCTACACCAAAAGAATCCACTTTTGCGCCATTTGAGAGAACTTGGGTTATAATATGTTCATCTAAGGAATTAGAAATAACAATTTTACAATCTTCATAACCTGCTTTATCAAGCATTTTCCGTACATTTTTTGTTAAATAGGTAATATCACCACTATCTATTCTTACTCCTGCTGGTCTGAAACCTCTAGGTTTTAATATTTCATCAAAAACTTTTATTGCGTTTGGAATTCCAGATTTCAATACATTATATGTATCAACCAGCAATAAACAGTTATCAGGATAAGTTTTAGCCCAAGCTTTAAATGATTCATATTCATTATCAAATAGTTGAATCCAACTATGAGCCATAGTACCGATTGCAGGAATATCAAACATTTGTTCTGCAATAGTGCAGGCAGTAGCACTACAACCTCCGATTATGGCAGCTCTTGCGCCGTAGATAGCGCCATCGTAACCTTGTGCTCTTCTAGATCCAAACTCCATTACAGGCTTACCCTGAGCAGCTTTGCAGATTCTATTTGCTTTTGTAGCAATTAATGTTTGGTGATTAATAGTTAATAGCACCATTGTTTCTATAAATTGAGCCTGTATTACAGGACCTTTTACTGTTACGATTGGTTCTCCTGGAAAAACTGGGTTTCCTTCTGGTACAGCCCAAACATCACATTTAAATTCAAAGTTTTCTAAATACTGTATAAACTTATCAGAAAAAATATTTTTATTTCTTAAGTAGTCAATATCTTCTTTAGTGAATTTTAGTGTGGATAAGTATTCAATTAATTGTTGAACACCTGCCATTATACAATATCCACCACCATCAGGAACTCTTCGAAAAAACATATCAAAATATGCAATTTTTTCTCCAACGTTATTGTCTAAATAACCGTTTGCCATGGTTAACTCATAAAAATCTACCAACATGGTTAGGTTTCTACCATTTTTCAAATTAAAAAAAATTTCATTATTCATAAAAAACCTCTCTTATCTAGTTTTTCTTTTTTTATTAACTATCATTTTAGTAATATTATTATTGTAATACCTAATACATAAGATTACAATAATTATGTTAATTAAAAAACTAATGAGATTGTATTTTTATGTTAATAAAATTTTAAAATACAGTTTTTATTCTTTTTATGGTGAAAAATATAAAAAAATATGATAGAATAAATGTGCTACAAAAAAATGTAAATAATAGAAAATAAGAGGAAATTTCAATGCAATTACAAATGAGAAGTAATGAAAAATCACATGCGTATTATGAATTAAGAGATAGGATTATTTATGATAGGTACAAAAATTTGAATAAAGAACAATTAAATGCTGTATTCACCAATGAAAAGAATTTATGTTTAGTTGCATGTCCTGGAACTGGTAAAACAACAACTTTAATTGCAAAAACAGACTATCTTGTTACATTTGGAAGGATTTATAATACTGATAAAAGGCCTAACCAGATAACCGAAGATGATATTGAATTTTTGAAAAAAATTTATCTAGAAAACAATATTGAAGAATATTATGAAAATCGTAAATTTATTAAATTGATGCGGTTTGAATCAATAAACCCTAAAAACATTATTGTCATTACTTTTACAAAAGCATCAGCAATGAATATGAAAATTAAGTATAAAGAATTTAATAAGTTTATCAAACCACCTTTTTTTGGAACATTTCATGGATTATTTTATAAAATACTCATAAGATATTTTGGCGAAATTAAAATAATTGAGCCGCATATAGTATTTAGATTAATAAAAAATACACTATCAAATTATACTGATGAAGTAAATGATGATAAAGTAAATGAAATTATTAATAATATATCAAAATTCAAAATAGCAGGAAATAAATATAAAAATATTAAGATTAATATTAGTTATGATGTTTTTGAACGGTGTTTTAATAATTACGAAGATCATAAAAAAGAAAAGAATCTTCTAGATTTTGATGATTTACAACTTCAGATTAGAGAAATTTTTGGAAAAGACAATGTATTGTTGAATAAATATAGAGCTTTATTTAACAATATTCTTGTTGATGAATTCCAAGATTGTGATGATATACAAGTAGATATATTGAAGATGTTTGTTGGAGAAAAAAACTCATTATTTGCAGTAGGGGATGAGGATCAATGTATATATGGATTTAGAGGTTCAAAGCCAGAATATATGGTTGATTTTGGGAAACATTTTCACAATGGAAAGAAACTTTTTTTATCAGTTAATTACAGATGCCCTGAAACTATTGTACAGGTTTCTACAAATCTTATAAGAAATAATCAAATGAGAAATAATAAAAATATGACAGCTTTTAAAAGTGAGTATTCAAAAATTGAGATAATAAATAGTATTGATGAAAATCAGCAAGGGAATTTTATTGCGCAAGAAATAATCAAATTATATAAATTGTCTAATATTGAGTATGATAATTTTACAATTCTTTATAGAACCAATATAGAAAGTAGAAGTATTATTGACTCTTTTATTAGAAAAAGGATTCCATTTAGAATGCTTGATAAAGAATATAATTTTTTTAATCATTTCGTTTGTAAGGATATCATTGCGTACTTAAGATTATCTATAAATCCTTTTGAAAAAAATAGTTTTATAAGAATAATTAACAAACCTTTTAGGTATATTAGTAAAGGGCATATAGAAAAGCTAAAGAATAATTACTTAGAAGGAGATTGCTTTGATGAACTCATGTCTTTTGAGAAAATCCATCCATATCAAATGAAAAATTTAGATAAACTAAAGAAAGAAATTTCGTCCTTAAATATTATGTCTTTACAAGGTGCTATAAATTATATCTTAAGTGATTTAAAATATATGGACTATATAAAAGAATATTGTGAAAGATTTAAAATGGATATAAATGATTTTGTGGAAATAATTGAAGAATTTAAAATATCTGCTATAGAATTTAAAAATATTGTTAGTTTTTTGTCCCATATTGAAGAAGTTAAGAATAAATTGAGTAGTAAAGAAAAAATAGATGATGAGAAAAAAGTTATTTTAAGTACAATTCATGGTGTTAAGGGAATGGAATTTGACTATGTATTTATTATCAATTGTAATGAAGAGAGTTTACCTCACAAAAATTCTTTGGATGATAATATCGAAGAAGAAAGAAGATTGTTTTATGTTGCTATGACAAGGAGTATTAAGAAGTTATTTTTAGGGATAATTAATAGAAGTAGGGGGAAAAATATTTTGCCTTCAAGGTTTATAAAAGAATGTAATCTTGGAGTAGATGAAATTGCTCCTTTTAAAAAAGGCGATAGAATAACTCATAAATATTTTGGTGATGGAATTGTTAATGAAATAGATAATAAGGTTATAAGAATTGAATTTTGTGATAATAATATTAGAGTTTTTGACAATGCTGTAATTATCAATAATGGGTTAATTAAGAAAAAGTAGAGCATATTGCGGGTATTTTGTTATGGAAATCAATTAAATAAACCTTATATATATTCTTATTAAATATATATTGACCATAAATAATGCAATATGTTATACTTATTCGTGAAAATAGGTATAAAAATATGAAATAAAATAATAAAATAATAAGTGTCAGTATTTTAACAATAAATAAGGGAGATGGTATTTTGGTATCATTTAAAAAAATGTGGGATGATGTATGGGGAATGATTACTAATGGAAGCATTCAAAGTTTAGATGTTGTTAAAGAATTTAATTATGGCATTATAATTAACGACAATGAAGGTAATCAGAAGTTTATAACTAAAGATGATTTTAGAGATTTCTGGTGTAAAATGCTTTTCTTTAATGAAGTTTCTAGAGCACAATCACTAAATGAAGAAAAACAAGGGTATGTTTATGAAGTTATAAAGCAACTACCTTATATAACAGAAAACTCAAATATACTAACTTTAAAAGTTGATTAACAAATATTGATATTATATAATTTTATTAGGCTCATATTCTAAGAATATGAGCCTAATAATTTTTAAAATAAAGATACAATAGGAATAAATTACGAACAAGTTCGAAATTTATAGTGACAAGTTACAAGTGATAAGTAACAAGTTGTGGACACTTTTCGCAAGCGAAAACTTTTAATTGAACAAAAGATAAATGATTATTTTTGCGTAGCAAAAGCACCTTATTCCAGTTAGCGAAGCTAACAAAGTCTTAGTTAAAGATTTTCTGTAAGAAAATCATCATTAACTTGTCACTTGTAACTTATCACTTGTCACTATTTTGTTCGCAATTTATAAAAATGGGGGCTATAAAATGAATTTTTTAGAAGAAGCAAATAATATTAAAGAAGAAGTTATAAGAATAAGAAGAGATTTACATATGTATCCTGAATTAAATTTTGATTTATTCAGAACTAGTGAAAAAGTAAAAGAGTTTTTAAAAAAAGAAAACATCGAGTATTATGAAACTGCTAAAACAGGAATATGTGCTATTATAAAAGGAAATGGGGATAAAACTGTTGCATTGAGAGCGGATATGGATGCTTTACCAATTCAAGAGGTAAAAGAAACAGAATATATATCGAGAAGTGAAAATAAAATGCATGCTTGTGGTCATGATGTTCATACAGCAATATTAATGGGTGCTGCTAAAATATTAAATGGTATGAAAGAAGATTTAAAAGGGAATGTTAAATTGCTGTTTGAGCCAGCTGAAGAAACTACAGGTGGAGCTCAAACAATGATTGATGAAGGGGTATTAAATAATCCAGAAGTTAGTGCAGTTTTTGGGATTCATGTAGAACCAGAGATTGAAGTTGGGAAAATAGGAATAAAAAGAGATGTTGTAAATGCAGCCTCCAATCCTTTTACTATTAAAATTATTGGTAAAGGAGGCCATGGAGCATATCCACACAGATCAATAGATCCTATTGTAATAGCATCTAATGTTGTAACAACTCTTCAAAATGTAGTATCAAGAGAAATATCTGCTGTTTATCCTGCAGTTATATCTATAGGAACAATCAAAGGGGGAACAGCTCAAAATATTATACCTGAATTTGTGGAAATTTCAGGCATAATGAGAACTATGACTTTGGAACATAGAAAATATGTAAAAGATAGATTAGTGGAAATAACAGAGGGTATTTGTACATCAATGAGGGCAAAATGTGAAATTCAAATAGATGAAAGTTACCCATGTTTATATAATGATGATAAAACTATTGATATTCTCCAAAATGCTGCAGAAGAAGTTATAGGTAAAGAAAACGTAATTGGATTAAAGTATCCAGCAATGGGAGTTGAAAGCTTTGCATATTTCTCACTAGAGAAACCTTCAGCATTTTATTTCCTTGGCACTAGAAATGAATCAAAAGATATAATTTACCCTTTACATAACAGTAAATTTGATGTTGATGAAGAGTGTATGGTAACAGGAATAGCAATACAATGTAAATCCGTAGTAGATTTTTTGAACGGTTATAGTATATAATAAAGTTTGCGATTGTAAAGACAAACCACTTCACTATAGATATATTATTTTGTTGAAGCGAAAGGCTTCCTTTACTGTTAAGTGCAACCTGTAAACTGTCAACTAGTAGATAAACTACTATGTATATGTTTATATATAATTAATAATTAAGAAAAGGATCGTTTATGAATAAGTTCTACTAATTTCATTTAAATAATGATTAAAGCCTCATATTTTTAAATGAAAAGTAGAACTAATTCCTAAGCCGACCTATAGGAGGCAATTATGAAATTTGAAATCGGACCTAATGAAGCAGAACAAAGGCTAGATAAATTTTTACGTAAATGGTTAAAGGATGTTCCTTTAGGTAAAATATTTAAGGCTATCAGAAAAGGAGATATAAGAGTAAATGGTAAGAAAGCTAAGCAAAATTATTCTTTGAATTTAGGAGATATAGTTGAAGCAAAATACATTGTAAGTGATAAAAAAGTTACTACAAAAACGTTTATAGAGACTGATTTTTCTGCAATGAAAATTGTTTATGAAGACGAAAACATATTAATTGTAGAAAAATGGCCAGGGG
Source organism: Clostridium sediminicola (assembly GCF_050402865.1). Classification (NCBI taxonomy): domain Bacteria; kingdom Bacillati; phylum Bacillota; class Clostridia; order Eubacteriales; family Clostridiaceae; genus Clostridium; species Clostridium sediminicola. The sequence continues at coordinate 50,064 of NZ_BAABMF010000005.1, read as the reverse complement.
TATTAGTTCATGCTAATAAGAAGAATGGAGAACCGGCATTAACAGATTATGTTTTATCTTATTTGTTCCAAGGTGGAAAGTATGATCCTGATAAAGACATAACATATACACCAGCTCCATGTAACAGATTAGATAGAAATACTTCGGGTTTAGTTATATTTGGTAAAAATTATTCATCTCAAAAAGCAATTAATGAGATGATTAGAGATAGAAAAATCAAGAAATATTATCGTTCATTAGTAAAAGGAAGAATAAAAAGTAAAGAATTTAATGCTTATCTGCAAAAAGATGAAGTTAATAATATGTCAGAGATATCTAATACATATAAAGAGGGATCTAAATCTATAGCTATGAAAGTAGAGGTAGAGGATTCTGTTGGATTATTCACATATGTTGAAATAGAATTATTAACAGGTAGAAGTCACCAATTAAGAGCTCATCTAGCTTATTTGGGAAATCCAATAGTTGGAGATAAAAAATATGGTGATAAAGAGGTAAATAATTATTTTAATAATAAATTTGGTTTAGAGTTTCAGTTTTTGTATGCTTATAAATTAGAATTTAAAAACTGTCCTGAGCATCTATCTTATTTAGAAAACAAAGTTATTACAGAAGCTTTACCACCAATTTTCAAAAAGATAAAAAGAGATGCGCTTAGACTTTAGAGGGGAATAAAGATGAAGAAGCAGTCTACTACAAAAGGATTTGCTGTTTTATCAGCAGCTACAATAATAGTTAAATTATTATCTTTGTTATACATACCATTTTTAACAAAGATAATAACTCAAGATGGATGGGGAGTTTATTCTTCTGCGTATCAAATTTTCACATGGGTTTATGTCTTGGCAAACGCAGGAATACCTGTTGCAATTTCTAAATTAGTATCAGAACAAATGGCTATGGGAAGATATAAGGATGCTATTAAGAGTTTTAAAATTGCTCGTTTGATTATGTTTGTTCTAGGGATTTTGTCTAGTGTTATATTATTTATATTTGCAAGTCAATTTGCCGAAATGTTTGAGTCATCCCGTGCAACATTATCACTAATGGCTTTAGCGCCTACTTTACTATTTACATCTATTTTATCTGCTTATAGGGGATATTTTCAAGGAAGAGGGAATATGCAACCTACTGCAATTTCACAAGTTTTAGAGCAAGTAGCAAATACAGTTTTTACTCTTGTTTTTGCTGCAATATTTATAAAGTATGGGGTTGAAGCAGGTGCTGCAGGAGGAACTCTAGGAACATCAATTGGGGCTTTTTTATCTGCTATATATATGATATATATGTATGAGAAAAACAAAGTTATAAAAGTGCCTAAAGGTTTTATTGATAAGAGTAATAGCTCAAATAAAGCAATATTTAAGAAAATATTGTTTTATGCCGTCCCAATAGTAGTATGTGTAGGACTTCAATATTCTGGAAATATAATAGATATGTGGAATGTTAAATCTCGATTGTTATCTATTGGTTACTCAATCGTACAGACAGACTTAAGTTGGGGACTACTATCAAAGTATAGAACACTATTAGGAGTACCAATTGCTTTGATATCAGCATTGCAAATGTCAATTTTGCCAGCATTATCAGGTGCATCAGCTTTGAAAGATAGGGTAGCAGTTGAAACTAAAATAAACTATGCTTTTAGATTTTGTTTTTTAGTAGCAGTTCCATCTGCGATAGGACTAGCTGTTTTAGGAAAACCAATGTTCATTTTACTACAGGCTTCTGGAGGAGAAAATTTACTATACTTTGGATCCATTGTATTGATATTTAATTCTATAGTGTTAATTCAAACTACAATCTTACAAAGTATAGGAAAAATGTATTTATCTACACTATATATAATTATAGGTATAGTAGGTAAAATTGTTGTAAATTATATTTTAGTTGGTATTCCAGAAATAAATATAGTAGGCGCAGTTTTTGGAAACTTAGTAATGTTTGTAATTCCTTTAATATTAAATTATAAATTAATAAAGAAACTTTTAAAGATAAGAGTAAGATTACTAAAGCATATTGCAAAACCACTATTAGCATCAGTTTTTATGGGAATCATTGTTTTAGGAACATTCTCAGTTATTTTTAATTTAGCAGAAAATTTAATTTCACCTGGATTAAATAATGCGGTTGCTAGTTTGTTTTCTATAGGTATGGGTGTAATAGCATACATGTATGGTCTTGTTTTCACAAAAGGAATAACTAAAGAAGATATCGATGATCTTCCACTTAAGTTTAAGAAATTTATTCCTAAATTATTAATGAATAAATTATACGAATAATAGTAGAAATGCCACAATTATTTGCGGCATTTCTTATTTTTGTTTTACAATACTTTTAACTAAAGATAATGATAATATAAAGAAAGAAATGAAACCTATAAATATTAATGAAATTGTCTTAAATTTGAAATAAACTGTCGGTATTATAGAATTCAAAATATTTAATAAAAGGAAAACTATAATAGTAATAAGTAGATATAAGAAAATTTCTTCGAACTTAAATTCAATAGTACATTTCTTGCTAATCTCATGGATATTCATAAAATACGCTGTGATTGATGTGATGATTAAACTTATTCCATAACCTAAAATATTTATGCTTGGGATTGAGGTTAAAAGGAACAAAAGAATCAATTCTTCTATTGACATTATTATTGAGTTTTTTAACAGTACACCTTGTTTACCTAGACCATTCAATATACTAAAAGAGGTAGCAGATAAATATGTAAAAGGAGCGGACAATGAAGCAAATATTATATATGAACATAAATCAGTTCTATCGTAAAATAATTTGCCTAACTCAGCGGGGATACTTGCACAAATTGCTAATGTAGATAATCCTAACAGTAATGAAATTTTTAATACTTGATTTAATCGTTTGTTTAAATTATAATGATCTTTTTTTGTAAGACTTTCTGATATATCAGGAATAAGAACGATAGCCATTGACATTACTACTACTAATGGGAAATATATTATTGATAATGCCATTCCAGAAAATTTTCCAATAACTGCCAATGCAGAACTATGATTAAAACCAGCAATAACTAATCTTCTAGGTAAAATAAGAGTAGATACTGTTGAAATACCAGTTGAAAGAAAACCATTTATAGATAATGGAATTGACATAATTAAAACATTGAATAGTAGTTGAGCTCCACTTTCATTAGATATTTTATTCTTTTTATAAATTAAATCATTTTTATACTTTTTATGTTTATAAGTGAAATATAATAGGAGAAAACTTAATAATTCTCCGCAAGATAATGCTGCATAAACTGCAGTTACAGTATTTTCAATTCCTGATAATGAGAAGTAACTAATAACAAATAAAACTGCTATTATTCTAACTGTTTTTTCAAATATATCAATTATAGCTGGTGTTTTTACGTCATAGGTACCATAAAAATAACCTTTAATTATTGAAGATAATGCAACGAATAACAATGCAGGAGCTATAAACCATAAACTATGTAGACTTCTACTATCTTTTATAATTTTTAAGGATATGTAATTAGAATTTAGAAATAACATAACTATGATAATTAAGGACCATATGAAATCAAATAGTAACGTAACTTTTATTGTTTTATGTAGGTGATATCCATCTCTTTTACTCAAAAAAGATGATGATTGTTTTGATACAGATGTAACCATACCACCGCATATTAAACATGCAAATAGGTCATATATTGGCATTATTAACGAGTATAATCCCATACCCTCTGCACCTAATTCTCTAGATAGTATTATAGAAAAAGCGAATCTCAAAATGCCAGTTGTAGAATTAGTCAATGTAAGAACTATAGAATTTTTCAGAAATCTATCTTTAACCATAAAGGAATCCTTTCATATTGTTCAATACCTATAAATATGAAAGGGTTGTCTATATTATGCTTTTCAGTTTTTTCTATTCAGGAAAATATAAATTATATTATTATTTTTACATTAATCTAAGATTGTATAGTAGATTAGCTATTGATTTATAAAAAATTATATCAATGGAATTTATATTTTCCATCCTTTGGTAGGTGTAAAAATTATATATAGAGTAGAAGTCATTGTAGCAAGCTTAGAAATTCTTTCTCGCTTTCGTAATTCATGCGTTAAGAAAAACTCTTGTTTGAGCAGTAATAGCGAGTTAGAGTTTTTTAGCAGGTATTTAAGAAAGCGAATTAGAATTTCTTAGTGAAGCGGAGTGACTTTATAGCTATATATAATTTTTTATTGTCCATTTGATTTCAAACAATTATTTTGATGTGTATCGCTTTTAGTATTATTAACATGACTGGTTGAATTATAGAAGTACATATCAATATGACCATCTAGGCCATTATTATAAATGTCAGTTGATGAGTGAGGCATACCGGTTACACTAACTGCTAATTGATGTTGTTTTCCACCTTGCTCGAAATATAAAACCATAGGTTTCATAGCAGTCCATGACCATGATGGAAAAATTTGTCTTAATTTATTTGTATCTGTTTGAGTTAGAGTTACAATATCGGCATGATTTGAACCACCATAATATTTAACATTAAAGCTAATGCCTGATGCTAAATCTTTTAATATTGCAGTTTGGCCTACGGTAAATAATCTTCTTGCATTGTTCCAATCATATAGGTCTCCGTAATAATCATTTGTTCTTTTTTTCATCATTGAGATACCTGCTGGAGAGACTACTTCAGTAGAGTTTATAGGTACTGTGATTATTTGACCAGGCATTAATATATCTGTAGCTAACATATTACTTTTGGATATTGCGTCCATAGAAGTATTAAACTTTTGAGCTACATTCCATAAATTATCTCCTGATTTAACAGTGTAGTTTGCTGTTTCAACTTGAATATCTTCAGCTATTTCTGATGAGGTTGGAATCTTTAGTACTTGTCCAATATAAATTGAAGAAGAACTTAGATTGTTTAAATTTTGTAGTTCTGTAACTGAAACATTAAACTTTAAAGAAATTTTCCATAAAGAATCCCCAGATTGGACAGTATAATTACTGTTATTTGATTTATTATCATTGCTAATGTTTGCGGGCACATAAAGTACTTGTCCAATATAAATGTTACTTGAATCCAATTTATTTATTTCTAATAATTTGTCTACTGAAATATTATATTGTTGTGAAATTTTCCAGCATGAATCTCCAGAGCGTACAGTATATTCTTTTATAGAGGTATCGTTTACTTTTAAAGTTTGGCCAATATAAATGTTTGATGATGCAAGATTATTTAATTCAATTAATTCATCTGTTGTTGTACTGTACTTTTGAGAGATTTTCCATAATGATTCTCCGTTTGTAACTGTATGATTTATTATACTTGCTTTTGCAGTAATTGTGTTACCTAACAACAATAGAGTGGCAATTAAAGTAGCTATTTTCTTATGATTCATAAAAACCTCCTCTAAATTTCGAATGTAGTTACATTATGCCAAAAAGAACATTTGAAATAAATAGGAGGTTGGTGGTAACTAAGGAATCGAATGTAAAAAGACGGTCATTAATTACAATGATTGTCTTTAGTGTAAAAAAATGTTTAGTTATCTTTTAATCTATCTACTATTGTAGCACATGAAGCATCACCTGTAATATTAACAGCAGTTCTCATCATATCAAAGAGTCTATCAACTCCAAATAATAGAGGTAATCCTGCTACAGGAATATTAGCTGCTAATAAAACTGCAACAACTAATAGAGATGGACCTGGAACCCCTGCTTGACCAATAGAACCGACTGTAGCAGTAAATATTATAGCTAAGTATTGAGAAAGTCCTAATTCTACCCCGAACAATTGAGCAAAGAAACAAGCAGCTAAGGCATAGTATATTGCATTACCATCCATATTAATGGTTGCACCTAATGGAAGCACAAAAGATGTTGTTTCTTTTGAAACACCTAATTGTTCTTCACAAATTTCTTTATTTATTGGTAGTGTTGCCATTGAAGAAGCACTTGATAAAGCGAATAATTGAGCAGGATATATTTTTCTGAAGAATTCTAATACACCTACTTTGGTAAATAATTTAATCATTAATCCATAGAAACCAAATGTATGAAGAAGTAGTGCAAAAATATAAACTATTAATAGTTTAACTATTAATGCTAAAACATCATAACCAAAGTTAATAGTTGCATCAAGCATTAAAGCAAAAACACCAATAGGTGCAACATACATAACTTTAAGAATTATAAATATAAGTGCATCTGTTACTCCTTCGAAAAATGTTAAAACTGACTCTTTTTTCTTTTCACCAATAGTTGAAATACCAAATCCAAAGAATAAGCTAAAGAATAAAATTTGTAATATATTACCTTGAACAAGAGAATCAATAGGGTTTGAAGGAATTATTCCTTTTATTGTTGCCCAGAAACCAGGAATATCACCTTTATCAGCATATTCTAATGAAAACATAGCTTCTACTGCAGTTTTTTCTAAACCAGCTCCTGGCTGAAATACTTGTCCAAATATTAATCCTATACAAACAGCTACTGCAGTGGTAGCAAGATAATAAGTAAATGTAGCTACACCAATTTTACCAGCAGATTTTGAATTACCAATTGATGCAGCTCCAGTTATAATTGAAGTAGCTACTAATGGGATAATAACCATTTTAATTAGTTGCATAAATACAGGTCCTATTGGAAGTATAACAATTTTAATAAATGGGTATATTGGACCCAAAACTGAAGGGTATTTGTGCATAGTAAAACCAACTAAAATACCTAAAAACATTGAAATAATAATCCATAAACCTAAACTCTTAAAAAAACTTTTCTTTTGCATAAAAATAACTCCTTTATAAATTTATTAGTATAAAATAATTGCAATATTTTGCTGTTAAATCATTGCATACATATAATTATAATAAAAAATAGCAAAAAAACAATAAAAACTTTTGAAAATCATCAATAAATATAAATAAATATTAATATATTAATATTTATATTGAAATATTATACTAACTTTATAAAATAATAGTAATAATTTTATTTTAAATAGTAGAAATTACTAACTTTTTTATATAAAATATATATAAGCATACTATAGAGATTCTACCGTGAAATTTAATTTATACATGTATAAATTAATTATTGAACTAAGATATCTATATACTATATTTTTTAAGGAGATTATATGGAAAAATTATATTGTAAGATTTGTGGGTTAGAGATAAACGAAAAAAATTATTATTTAAACGAAAATAGCATGATAGATAAAAATAAAAACAGCGATATAAAATATTGTCCATTTTGTGGCGTTGATAGTAAATACTTAGGGTCAAAAGAAGAAATATTTAAAATTGATGAGACATTAGATGAAGGAACAATTAAAATATTTGAGAAAGCAATGAAGCTAGAAGTTTTTAATTGTGAATTTTATAAAGAGGCAGCGTCTATGGCGAAAAGAACTGAAATAAAAAATAAGTTCAGTGATTTAAGCCGCATAGAATTTATGCATGCAAGAATTCATCAGAAGTTAGGTGGGTTTGATAAACTGCCAGTTTTGAAAAAAATTGATTATGAGAAATATAATGATGAGAGTATTTTGCTAGAACAAGCAAATATAAGAGAAAGACATGCTGTTGAGTTTTATAATAAGAACATTTTAAAAATTAATTCTTCTAATATAAAGTTGATTTTTAAAGCATTATCTCAGGTCGAGGCTGATCACATTGCTATAACGGAATAGGATAAAAAATAGTTATGATAATTTGTTTATCATAGCTATTTTTTATACAAAAAAATTATAAATTGCCAAGCAAGCTTTGAAATTTATAGTGACAAGTTTATGATATCCTTCGTAAACGAAATCTTTTAATTAAACAAAAGATATAAAGAATCCTTTTGCGTAGCAAAAGTACCTTATTCCAGTTAGCAAAGCTAACAAAGGCTTAGTTAAAGATTTTCTGAAAGAAAATCATCATTAACTTGTCACTTGTAACTTATCACTGTTTTAGTTCGATTTTATTTCAATATTTAAATAATCATTCATATATTTCCATTTATAAAATATAAATTTAATAAAAAACTAAATTATAGGAGGATATATGAAAAACTTTATTAAGTCGTTATTGATTATAATAATTTGTAGTTTTATAATATTTTTTTTGAATGACTATATTTCAAAAGACTATTCTATGAAAGTGTTTTCTGATAAATTGAGTTATGATTTAGTTTATAAAGGAATTCACGAAGCTAGAGATTTTATTTATGATGAAGAAAATAATTGCTATATTGCTTATAAAGATAGAATTCAGTTTGTTGGAAATGATGGGAAGAGTTATAATATTATTAAAGATGAAAAGCTGGATATATTTTCTATGGAATACTATAAAAATAAACTATATTTCTCATCTAATACGTCTATCTTTGAGTTAGATTTGAGAAGTAACCAACTTAGCGAATTAATAAAGGATTTGCCCAATTGGGGAGACTACAATAAAAGTTTAATTAGAGTAAGTGAAGACCTTTTATACATATCAATAGGGGCTAGTACAAATTCAGGGGTAGTTGGTGAAGATAATTTATGGACTGAAATATATATGAGTGGACATGATATATCACCTTATGACATTACACTAGCGGGTATGAATTTTGGTGATCCTAAAAGAGGGGCATTTGTTGCACAAAATTCAAAAACTTTAGAAGAACAGGTTATATCAGGACATTGTCCAGGTAATGCATCTATAATAATTTATAATTTGAATACAGAAGACAGTGCAACTTTTGCTTGGGGTATTAGAAATATAAAAGGAATGGATTTTAATAGTAGATCTAAATTGATTGCTTCAGTAGGTGGTATGGAAAATCGAGGACTTAGACCTATAAAAGGTGATTTGGATTATATATATGAGATAAAATCGAAAAAATGGTATGGGTGGCCAGATTATAGTGGAGGAGATCCTGTTAGTTCTCCTAAATTTATAGGTACAGATAATAAAATTGTGTTACCAATCCTTAAAAATCCACCAAATACTAATCCGCCAGCACCACTATATCAGCATAAAAGCCTAAATTCATTAGAAAGCATAGCAATCGATAAAAATGGGGATATAGGAAATATTGATGAAATTTATTATTATGATATGGAAGAAAAGGCTATATATTCTTTGGATAATGATTTAACATTATGTAAAGTAATTAAATTAGAAAAAAAAGGTAATATAGCTTCTATGAAATTTTATAATAAAAATTTATATATTTTAAACGAGGCAGATGGAACTTTGTATAAGATTTATAATGAGAGTAATATTAATGATAGTATAAAGTTTTATAAAATAATATTTTGGATATTAATCTTATTTATTTTTGTTTTGGTATGTTATTTTATATATACTGTAGTTAAATCTAATAAAAGTAAGTTAAATTAATCAAATCAATAAATGAAATAATAAGTATAAATAGTACAAAATTCTTATTTGAAATGGAGATTCTTTAAATGAAAAAAAAAATTGAATTAACTTATGGAAAAACAGTAAGAGGCATAATGTTTGCAGTTAATCCTATAAAAAAAATTATACTTAAAACTCAATGTATTACACATAAATATATCAATGATAAAGCGGTTAATATTTTAAAAAATGAAGGTTATTTAGATGAATACAAACTTTTTAAAAAGTATTTAAAATTTTTAAATGAAGGGGTTACTTGGGCTGATCAAGATTTTAGGAGTACAAATCATTTTTATCATTACGAAAAACAAAAGGGGTTATATGGATTTTCTAATGCTTTAGACGAATGCTTAAAATACTATAACAAAGCATTAGCATATGTTGATGCAGGAGATGTTGGTAGAGGTATGTTTTATTTTGGAGCTGCTTGTCACTTAGTTCAAGATGCTACAGTTCCTCAGCATGTAAATAATCATTTGTTAAATAAGCATAGAAATTTTGAACTATGGATTATTAGTAAAATTTTAAGTAACTATCCTTATTCAGTTCAAAAAGGAATAAAAAATTATAAAAATACTTGTGACTATGTAAAGAATAATGCTTTGTTTGCTAATAAGATAGATATGAAATATGATTATGTGAAAAATGTTGATTTAAGGTACAAAAAAATTTCACAAGAAATTTTGAGAGAAGCGCAAGTTACTACAGCAGGCCTTATGTTGAAATTTTCAAGTGAAATAAAGAAATATTTAACATAATAATCAAAATAAAAAATAATTTTTCCTAATTATGGAGGAATTATTTTTTTTTTATAGAATTTTTTATTGTATAGGAATTTATAAATTCTATCCATCAGTGGGTAGAAGAAGCATATATAGCGGAAAAGAAAATGAATTAGACTTTCTTAGTTAAGTGGAAGGACTTTTACGCTATATATGCCTTTGTTCTTATAAAGTAATGAAATTAAAAGCTTATTAATGAATACTCTATGGAATAACTTTATATAAATATTTGTGAAAATGAGGTGTAATAGCTTGAAAGGTGATATAATTATAAATATGGAAAATGTAAGATTCGATGGAAATGTTTTAGATATAGGGTATGATAATAACGGAATTATATATAATATATGTAGGTGCAGTAATAACAATATTAATATTGATTATTTTGAGAATAATGCAGAATTAAAAAATGATAGTAATAATAAATACCATTCATGTGCATTGTTTATAACATTAAGCGAATTATTAACAAAAAGTAGAAAAACAAAATTATTAGATGTGATATTTAATTATCTAGATGACGATGGATTTTTATATATTTGGGATATTGATAAGCGTAAAGGAGAAATTCTTGATGTTAATATTAAGGTTATATTACCTTATAGAAAAATAAAAAGCATATTACATAAAGATTATAATATTTTCAAAGAAAGCAATTCAGAAATAACTAAAGAATTATTAAAAGATAAATTTTCGATAATAACCTCCAAAGAATCTAATGGGATGCATTTTGTAAAAGCACAAAAGAAAGGGATAGGAACATGAGTGACTTAAAAGTAGTGTTAGTAGGAATAAATTCAAAATATATTCATTCAAATTTAGCAATAAGATATTTAAAAGCTTATACTGAGGATTTAGATTATCAATGTGAGTTAAGAGAGTTTTCAATTAATGATAGAAAAGAACGAATTTTTGAAGAATTATTAAAAGAAAAAGCAGATATTATTGCTTTTTCATGTTATATATGGAATATTGAAATGGTTAAAGCTTTATCTAAACTTATTAAATTGGTTTCTCCTGATATAGAAATTATATTTGGTGGACCAGAAGTAAGTTATGATGGCTTTTCCTTTTTGAATGAAAATAAAGGAGCAATAATAATTGTTGGAGAAGGCGAAGAAACCTATAAAAAATTATTAGAATTAAAAATTGCAAATATTAAAAGCGAAAAAAGGAATAATAGATTATATGGACTGGAGAAAATCAGAGGAATTTATTATAGAGACGATAATGAAATAAAATTTACAGGACAAAGGGATATAATAGATATTAATAAAGTAAAGTTTCCTTATATAGGTGATAATAGTATTGATAATAAAATCGTTTACTATGAAGCATCTAGAGGATGTCCTTTTGGCTGCAAATATTGTCTTTCATCTACTGATTCAAAAGTTAGATTTAGGGATTTTGATTTAGTCAAAGAAGAATTGAATTATTTCATCGAAAAAAAGGTTAAATTAGTGAAATTTGTCGATAGAACTTTTAATTGTAATGTAAAATTTGCTATGAAAATTTGGGAATTTCTCATAGAAGCAAATACAAACACTCTATTTCATTTTGAAATTTCTGCGGATCTTTTAACAGATGAAGAAATAGAATTGCTATCTAACGCACCAAGTGGAAGATTTCAGTTTGAAGTAGGCATTCAAACGACGAACTTTAACATATTAGACAATATAAATAGAAAAGTAAACACCAAGCATATAAGCGAAAAGGTTAAAGAAGTAAAAATATTAAAAAATATAAAACAACATCTAGATTTGATTGCGGGATTACCGGGAGAGGATTTTGAATCTTGCAAGAGATCATTCAATGATATTTATAGTATGGAACCCGAAGAGATTCAATTGGGATTTTTGAAAATTTTAAATGGAACGCCTATGAAAAAAGAAGCTGAAAAATGGGGAATGGTTTATTCACCATATCCACCTTATGAGATACTGAAAACAAAAGATATTGGATACTGGGAATTAATAAAACTTAAAAGAGTAGAGCACGTTGTGGATAAATACTATAATTCAAAGAAATTCTCTAATATACTGAAGTATTTTCTAATGAAATTCCCAACTCCTTTTGATTTTTATTATGAACTAGGAGAGTTTTTCGAAATTAAAGGATATTTAAATAGAAATATTTCAAATTCAGATTATTATAAAATATTTATGGATTTTAATGATGAAGTTTTAGGAAAAAGTGAGGAAATTCTTAAAGAAATAATAAAGTATGACTATCTTATGTTTAACAAAAAAAGATGGCTTCCTGAATTTTTAGAAAGATTATTTAATAGCGAGGAATCAAAAGAGATAAAGCGAATAATCTTAGAAAAGTATCCAGAATTAAATAAGAATAAAATTCATATAGAAAAATACTCAATAGATATTTATGAATTTATAAGGAATAATAGAATCGTGAAAGAGAGTAGTTGTTTTTTGTATGATAATGAAGGATTCCATTCTCCTAGAGAAATTACAGAATACGTACAAAATAAATTTTAAAATGGAAAAAGTTTGTTAAAAATTTAGTAAAGTGAGTATTTGTTAGAAAAATGAAGTGTTAATATATATATAATGCAATTATTCTAAAAATTCAACAAAATAATTATTGAAATTTATATAGGTAATGTAGTATAATAAAAACAGTTAAGCTGTTTTCAATACCACATTAAGCATTAGGAGTTAAATTATATTGAGTTAGCTGTTATAACTTAGTGGGTTAGTGGATATAACTTAGTGGGTTAGTTATATCTACGAATAGAAAATTCAGAATTTTATGTAAAGGTGGTGAGGATTTGGCAAAACAAGCTTTAAACGAAATAAAATCAGCTGAAGCAAAAGCAAATGAAATTATAAAAAAAGCTCAGACTGATAAAGCTCAAAGCACTAAAAATGCAATGACAAAGGGGTTAGAAGAGTACAAAAAAATATTTTCAAGCAAAAAGAATGAGGCAAATGATATTATTCATAAAGCTGTAGAAGAAGCAAAAGCAAACTCAAAACCTATTTTAGAAAAAGGGAATATTGAAAAAGATGAGATTTTGAATGTTCCTCAAGAAAAAATTGATGGAGCTGTTAATTTAGTGATCGAGAGGATAGTGAATATCAATGGCAATAGTTAAGATGAACAAATTTAACCTTTATGCTTTTGAATCACAAAAAGAAACGTTGCTTCAGAATTTGCAGAAATTTGAAGGAGTACAGTTTAGAAATCTTCATGAGAAATTAAGTAAAGAAGAGTTCCCATTTTTAAAAACTGCTGCTGAAAATGATGAAATTCATAAAATTGAGAGTCAGTTATCAAAAGTTAAGTTTTCTATTGATTTCTTAGAAAAATTTATTCCTAAGGAAAGTGGACTAAAATCACTTAAAGAAGGTAAACGAACTTTCACTTTTGATCAAGTAGAGAATTTCATGGAATCATCAAATTGGGAATTAACTTATGAAAATCTAAAGAAGATTGATGAAAAACTTAATTTTCTACATAACAAAGAAACAAAACTTCAAAGCGAAATAGAAGCAGTAAAACCATGGGTAGAATTTGATGCCCCTTTTAATGATTTGAAAGATTTAAGTTTGACAATTGGGTTTATTGGTACAATACCACAAAATTCAATTGAATTTTTTCAGAAAGAATTTTCTGAACAAATAAACAATTCTTACATTGAAATTATCAGTGAAGATAAAAATGATTTATATCTTATCATAGTAGTTCCTAAAGAGGATGAAGAATTAGCTAATGAAATTGTTAAGAAATATGGTTTTAGTAAAGCAAATTATGCATATGATAAGACACCTTTAGAGGTTATTAAGTCTCATAAAAAAGAAATAGAACTAATAATCAAAGAGATTGAAGATATTTCAAACAAAGTCTCAATGAAAAAGAAAGAACTAGACGAACTTTTAATTGTTTATGAGCATATTGATAATATGCTAAGTAGAGCAAAAGCATGTGAGAATTTTGTTAAAAGTGAAAACATCATTCTTGTTGAAGGATGGAGTAGCACTGAAAGTAACGATGAATTAATTAATATTATTGAAGGAACTCTAGAAGATAAGTATTATTTAGAATTTTCAGAAGCTTCTGAAGCAGATAATGTTCCAATAGAACTTAAGAATAATGGTTTTGTTGAACCTTTTGAGAGTATAACAGAAATGTATTCTTTACCTCATTATAATGAAGTTGACCCAACACCAATATTATCAATTTTTTACTTTGTCTTCTTTGGCATGATGCTATCTGATGCTGGGTACGGACTGATTATGGTTGCAGGTACTGCAATAGCTCTTGCAGTATTACCCCTTGAAAAAGCTCAGAAGAACTTTGCTAAACTTTTATTGTATTTAGGAATTTCAACTACAATATGGGGAATAATCTATGGTGGATGGTTTGGAGATGCACCGACAGTTTTATTTGGTATAACAGTTCCTAAACTTATTGATGCTGGTAAAGAAATAAACTTTGTTTTGATACTTTCAGTAGTTTTTGGATTGGTACACTTGTTTGTTGGACTTGGAATAAAAGCGTATGTTTTACTAAGAAATAATAAACCAATTGATGCTTTATTTGATGTAGGGTTATGGGTTGTAACTTTAGTAGGTGCTATACTTATGGCTTTAGTACCAGCTACTCCAATAGGAAAAATATTATTGATTGCTGGACTAATAGGATTATTCTTAACTCAAGGTAGAGACGCAGAGAGTATTGGTGGAAAAATTGGTGGAGGAGTTTATGGAGTTTATGGTATAACAGGATATTTTGGTGATGTTGTATCTTATTCAAGACTTATGGCACTTGGTTTAGCCACTGGTTTTATTGCATCAGCATTGAACATGATTGTTAAATTGATTCCAGCTCCCGCAGTGTATATTATTGGTCCTATTCTATTTGTAGCTTTACATTTGTTTAACTTAGCAATTAATGCTTTAGGATCTTATGTTCACACAGCAAGACTTCAGTATCTTGAATTCTTTAATAAATTTTATGAAGGTGGAGGAAAGAAATTTAAACCTTTCAAATCTTCAAATAAGTATATAAATATGAAAAATAACTAAATAACAAATCACAAAAATTGTTTAGGAGGAAAAAATTATGAAATTTATTGAGTTTTTAGCAAATAACAATGGAGGGTTAATTTTATCGTTATTAGGAGCAGCTTTAGCAGCTGGATTAAGTGGTATAGGTTCTGCAAAAGGAATAGGATTAGTAGGGCAAGCAGCATCAGGAGTTATTACAGAAGATCCAGACAAATTTGGTAAATCAATTATTCTAGACGTTTTACCTGGTACACAAGGTTTATACGGTTTCGTTATTGCTTTAATGATTTTAACTAAAGTTGGTGTAATGGGTGGGACTAATCCAACACTAGAGCAAGGATTCTTTATATTCATGGGTTCTCTTCCAATAGCAATAGCTGGATGGGGTTCTGCAATTTCTCAAGGTAAAACTGCAGCAGCAGCAGTATCAATATTAGCAAAAAAACCTGATCATGTAATGAAAGGTGTTATTTATGCCGTAATGGTTGAAACGTATGCATTACTTAACTTTGTTGTATCATTGTTCATTATAATGAATATTTAGTTGATTTGGAGTGATTATATGTCTAATATAAATAATCTGACATCAAAAATTATTGATGATGCCAATAAAAAAGCAGAAGAGATTCTTAAAGAAGCAAAAGCTGCAGAAAATGAGATTATTAATAAAAATGTAAGTGATGCAGAAAAAAAAGGTGATTTACTTATAGAGAAAGCGAAAATAGAATCAAAAACAAGAAGTGAAAGAGTAATATCAAATGCTGAACTTCAAGTTAGAAATATGAAACTTGGAGCAAAACAAGAAGTTTTAGATAGAGTTTTTGTTGAAGCAATTGAAAAACTTTCAAATATTTCAAATGAACAATATCTCAAATTTATTAAAGATAGTATATTATCGCTGCAAATTGATGGCGATGAAGAAATAATTGTAGGAATGAATAATAATGCGGTAACTCCTAATTTTATTCTGGAATTAAATACTGAATTAAAGAAAGCTGGAAAATTAGGTGCTTTGAAATTAGGTTCTGAAAGAAGAGACATTAAAGGTGGATTTATATTAGCTAAAGGCGGAATAGAAATAAATAGTACCTTTGAAGCTTTAGTAATGTCTTATAGAGATGAACTTGAAGCAGAAGTTGCAAGCATTTTGTTCAACTAAGGGAGGTTAGCTAATGAGTAATATGGCCTATGCTCAAGCAGTATCTAGGCTTAGAGCAATTGAAACTAAACTCCTTGATAGAGCAAAACTTGATAGAATGATAGACAGCAAAAGTATTTTAGAAGCTTTTAAGCTTTTACAAGAAACTGAATATGGTAATCATATGGCAATGGCGAAGAGACCTGAAGATTATGAAAATCTTCTATCTAGTGAACTTAAAAGTTTATATGAACTTATGTATAAAGTATCACCAAAAAAAGCTGTTGTAGACATAATGAGTATCAGGTATGACTATCATAATATCAAAGTTCTAATAAAAGGAAATGCTTTAAAAAAGGATTTATCGGATTTACTTATTCCAGTAGCTACAATACCTGTTAAAGAATTAAAAGATATTATTGAAAATAAAGATTATTACGATTTAAATCC
The DNA here is from genome assembly GCF_050402865.1 of Clostridium sediminicola. NCBI lineage: Bacteria > Bacillati > Bacillota > Clostridia > Eubacteriales > Clostridiaceae > Clostridium > Clostridium sediminicola. The sequence continues at coordinate 33,263 of NZ_BAABMF010000005.1, read as the reverse complement.
TATTATGAGAGAAGCAATAGAAGTTGCTGAGGATATTTATTCTAAAGAAAAAGATCCTCAAAAAATTGATATTATTTTAGATACTTACATGTATAAAAATATGCTATCTATTGCGCAAGGAATTAATGATGATTATTTATTAAAATTTATTAAAATAAATATAGATATATCAAATATTAAGACTTTACTTAGGGTTAAGAAACAAAAGAAAGATAGAGAATTTCTTCAATTTGTTATGATTGAAGGAGGAACAATAGATGTGGACTCCTTTATTCAAATGTTGAATGAATCCAATGAAAATATTATTACAAAGTTAGACCATACTGATTATTATGAAATTTTAAAATTCGGTATTGAGGAGTTTAACAAAACAGGTAAACTTAATTTATTGGAAAAGTTATCAGATAATTTTATTATGAAATTCATAAAAGATGCTAAATATGTTAGTTTTGGTGCAGAACCTTTATTGGCATACATATATGCAAAAGAAAATGAAATTAAAATAGTTAGAATTATCATGGTAGGAAAAATTAATAACATAGCTACAGATGTAATAAAAGAAAGGCTGCGTGATATTTATGTTTAAGATTGGAGTTGTTGGAGATAAAGATTCTATCTTAGCTTTTAAAGCAATTGGCATAGATGTTTATCCAGTAATCGAAGCTAGTGAAGCAAGAAAAACAATTGATACTATGGCTAGAGATAACTACGCAGTTATATTTGTTACTGAGCATGTGGCGAAAGATATTGATGAAACAATTGAAAGATATAATAAGCAGACACTACCGGCTGTTATATTGATTCCAAGTAATCAAGGCTCTCTCAATATTGGTATGCAGAGAATAAATGATAATGTGGAAAAAGCTGTAGGAGTTAATATTTTATAGGGAAGGTAGGTAAGTAACTTGAAAATCGGAAGAATAATTAAAGTATCTGGACCTTTGGTTATTGCTGAGGGTATGGATGAAGCTAATATATATGACCTTGTAAAAGTAGGAAATCAACGTCTTATCGGTGAAATAATTGAGATGAGAGGCGATAAAGCTTCAATTCAGGTTTATGAAGAAACATCAGGTCTTGGACCAGGAGACCCAGTAGTTACATCTGGAGAACCATTAAGTGTTGAATTAGGACCAGGACTAATTGAAGCAATGTTTGACGGTATTCAAAGACCACTTGATAAGTTAGCTGAGCAAGCAGGAAGTTTCTTGACAAAAGGGGTTGAAGTATTGCCTCTTAGCAGAGAAAAAAAATGGGAGTTCAAGCCACATGTTCAGGTAGGTGACGAAGTAAAAGCAGGATATATTCTTGGAACTGTTCAAGAAACAACTGTAGTACTTCATAAAATTATGGTTCCTTGGGGTATAGAAGGAACTGTTAAATCAATTAAAGAAGGCGAATTTACAATAGAAGAAGTAATTTGTGAAGTAGAAACTGTTGATGGTGTAAAAGAAGTTACTATGATGCAAAAATGGCCTGTAAGAAAAGGGAGACCGTATGCTGAAAAATTAAATCCAGCAGATCCGTTAGTTACAGGACAAAGAATTATAGATACATTTTTCCCAGTTGCTAAAGGTGGAGCAGCTTGTGTTCCAGGTCCATTCGGTTCAGGAAAAACAGTTGTTCAACATCAGTTGGCAAAATGGGGAGATGCTGAAATCGTTGTTTACATAGGATGTGGTGAACGTGGTAACGAGATGACAGACGTTCTAAATGAGTTCCCAGAATTAAAAGATCCAAAAACAGGGGAAACATTAATGAAGAGAACGGTTCTTATAGCCAATACATCTAATATGCCTGTTGCAGCTCGTGAAGCATCTATATATACTGGTATTACTATTGCAGAATATTTCAGAGATATGGGTTATTCAGTTGCACTTATGGCTGACTCAACATCACGTTGGGCAGAAGCTTTAAGAGAAATGTCTGGTAGACTTGAAGAGATGCCTGGTGATGAAGGTTACCCAGCATATCTTGGATCAAGACTTGCTGATTTCTATGAAAGAGCTGGTAAAGTTATATGTCTAGGTAAAGATGGACGTGAAGGTGCGTTAACTGCAATTGGAGCAGTTTCTCCTCCAGGTGGAGACTTATCTGAACCTGTAACTCAAGCAACATTAAGAATTGTTAAAGTTTTCTGGGGACTAGATTCTCAATTAGCATATAAGAGACATTTCCCAGCTATTAACTGGTTAAATTCTTATTCTCTTTACTTAGAAAAAGTTGGAGCATGGATGAATGATAATATAGCTGAAGATTGGGTACACATAAGAACAAAAGCGATGACTTTACTTCAAGAAGAAGCTAATCTTGAAGAAATTGTAAGACTTGTTGGTATAGATGCATTATCTGAAAAAGATAGATTAAAACTTGAAGTTGCAAAATCTATCAGAGAAGACTATTTGATGCAAAACGCTTTCCATGAAATTGATACTTATGCATCACTTGATAAGCAGTATAAAATGCTTAAATTAGTTTTAGCTTTTGGGCATGAAGCAGAAAAAGCTCTTGAAGCTGGAGTGTATCTAAAAGACATTATAGGTATGGGTGAAATAAGAGATAAAATTGCCAGAGCTAAATATATTGCAGAAGAGGATCGTGACAATATTGATAAAATATTTGCTGAGCTTACTGAAGCAATGAATCAGTTGATTGCGGAAGGCGGTGTAACTAATGCTTAAAGAGTATAAAACAGTCACAGAAGTTGTTGGACCTTTGATGGTTGTTGATGGAGTTAAAGGTGTAACATTTGATGAACTTGTTGAAATAGAAATGCAAAATGGTGAAATGAGACATGGTAAGGTTCTTGAAATTACACAAGACAAAGCCGTTGTTCAAATATTTGAAGGGTCAACAGGAATAAATTTAAAAGGAACTAAAGCTAGGTTTTTAGGAAGACCTCTTGAAATAGGGGTTTCTGAAGATATGCTTGGTAGAGTCTTTGATGGTCTTGGAAGACCCAAAGATGGTGGTCCAAAAATTATTGCTGATAAAAAGCTAGACATCAATGGTGAGCCTATAAACCCATTTGCTAGAAACTATCCTTCTGAATTTATTCAAACAGGAGTTTCTGCTATTGATGGATTGAATACATTAGTTAGAGGACAGAAACTTCCAGTTTTTTCAGGTGCAGGTTTACCTCATGCTGAATTGGCTGCACAAATAGCTAGACAGGCAAAAGTTAGGAATTCGGATTCTAAATTCGTTGTAGTTTTTGCAGCAGTTGGTATTACATTTGAAGAAGCTCAATACTTCGTTGAAGATTTTACTAAAACAGGAGCTATTGATAGAACAGTATTGTTTATGAACCTTGCAAATGACCCAGCTGTTGAGCGTATAGCTACTCCTAGAATGGCTTTAACAACTGCAGAATACTTAGCCTATGAGTTAGGTATGCACGTACTTGTTATTATGACTGATATAACTAACTATTGTGAAGCTTTACGTGAAGTATCTGCTGCTAGAAAAGAAGTTCCAGGTAGAAGAGGATATCCAGGATATCTATATACTGACCTTTCTACATTATACGAAAGAGCAGGTAGAATTAAAGGTAAAGAAGGTTCAATCACTCAAATACCAATACTAACAATGCCAGAGGATGATAAAACACATCCAATTCCTGACCTTACTGGATATATTACAGAAGGACAAATTATTTTATCAAGGGAATTATATAAAAAGGGAATTATGCCTCCAATAAATGTTTTACCATCTCTATCAAGACTTAAAGATAAAGGTATTGGTAAAGAGAAAACTAGAGAAGACCATGCGGATACTATGAACCAGTTATTTGCAGCTTATGCACAAGGTAAGCAAGCAAAAGAATTGGCAGTTATTTTAGGAGAATCTGCATTATCTGATGCGGATAAAGCATTTGCTAAATTTGCAGAAGCATTTGAAAATCAATATGTAGCTCAAGGATTTGAAGCTAATAGATCAATAGAAGAAACATTAAGTCTGGGATGGGAATTACTAAGCATATTACCTAGAACAGAACTTAAGAGAATTAGAGACGAATATCTAGAAAAATACTTAGATAAAAAAGAAGGTGAGTAACCATGGCAAGACTTAATGTCAATCCTACAAGAATGGAGCTTACTGGGCTAAAAAAGAGATTAGTTACAGCAACAAGGGGACATAAATTATTGAAAGACAAACAAGATGAACTTATGAGAAGGTTCATTGACCTTGTTAAGTACAATCATCAACTTAGAAAAAGTGTTGAGGAAATGTTAGGTGGCTCCTTTAAGGATTTTGTCATGGCGAGAGCATTAATGTCTTCAGAACTTTTGGAAGAAGCTATAGCTTATCCCAAAGAACAAATTTCAGTAGATGTATCAACTAAGAATATAATGAGTGTTAATGTTCCCCAAATGGAGTTCAAGAGAAAACTGGAAGGGGATGAAGGAAGTATATACCCTTATGGTTTTGCAAACACTTCTGCAGAACTTGATGGAGCAATTGAAAAATTATATGGTATTCTTCCTAAACTCTTAGAACTTGCTGAAGTTGAAAAATCTTGTCAGTTGATGGCTGATGAAATTGAAAAGACAAGAAGAAGAGTTAATGCGCTTGAATATATGACAATTCCTCAATTGCAGGAAACAATTAAGTATATTCAAATGAAACTTGATGAGAATGAAAGAGGAGCGCTTGTAAGACTTATGAAAGTTAAGAGCATGATGGAAGCTGCAGAAGCGCAAGCTATTGCAGAAGCTCAAAAGAAACAAGCAAACTAAAAAAACTCTGCAGAGTAGCTGCAGAGCTTTTTTTAGTTATAAATTTTAAGCTTTAAGTTGTAAATTAAGTGGATTTTCTTTCATAAAATCTTTAAACTAAGTTTTTATTATTATATAACACTTTATTCATAGAATAAAGTGTTATATAATTAATAAGGTACTTTTATTACGATAACTTACAACTAAAACCAGGGGTGATATTTTGGCAGTAAAAGAAATATTGACTGATATAAATGGAGCGCTAAGAAGAAAAAGTAGAAGGATAGTAAAGATTACAGAAGAAGATAAAAAACTAATTAAAGATTTAAAAGATACATTATATAAAGGTGATGGCGTTGGTCTTGCGGCACCTCAAATAGGTGTTTTGAAAAGAGTTTTTCTTGTTGATTTAAGAGATGGAAGTGGCCCGATAATTTTTATTAATCCTAAAATTGTCAAAAAAATGGGTAAGTATGAAGATATTGAAGGATGTCTTAGTTATCCAGGATATGAAGGTATTGTAGTGAGACCTAGAAAAATAATTGTTACTGGACAAAATGAAAAAGGCAAGTTAGTAAGAATTGAAGCCACAGGTCTACTTGCAAGAGCAATATGTCATGAAACGGATCATCTTGATGGTATTCTATATATGGACCACGCTAAAAGAATTTATAAAATCAAAGAAGAAAAGTAAGTACAAACTATTTACTAACATTAAAATATAGATATCTCAGTTCAATAATTAATTTATACATGTACCATAACTCGTTAGTACCCGAGATTTTGGTACATGTATAAATCGAATTTCACGGTAGAATCTCTATAACATTAGCACTAAGGAGTATTGTCCTTAGTGCTAATGTTATTTTAAAGACTTATGCCTTCATAGCCCCAAAATCTGCCTAGTAAAGGTAGTTTCAGTTTTTGATATACTTTTGCGTTTTTATTTAGTTTCAATGCTTTGTGCACAAAAATCTTAATTCCTTCATATTCAAACTCATTAAATAATTTTGTGTTATTAAATGGTTTATTATGAGTCTCAAACCTAAGACTCTTTGTTGGAACAGCGGCTCAACCACCTGAACATTGAGAAACTAAATTTAATACTAAGTATTTATTGGTATTTTTTAAATCCGTTAATAACTTTGGCCCTAATTTAATCAAAATATCACCTCCATACCCTTATAGGGTATAGTTTAATTTTAAATTAAATTTTAGGATTTGTCAATTGTAATGATTCAAAAGTCCTATCTTTCCAATTGGGAAAAGATAGTTCAAAACAATTCTTTAATAAATAAGTGTTAAGAGCTGAATATTGAGGCCTTGGTGCTGTGTTTGAAATATAATTAGAAGGAATTTCAATAATTTCTTTTTTACAATTTAAATTATCCATAATAAATTTTATCCATAAAGATTTTTTTATAGGTTCAGGATTCGCGCAATTATAAATTCCGTAACAATTTGAACCAATAGATTTCTCTATAATTTTGCATAAATCAAGTACATATGTAGGACTACCAATTTCAGTAGAACACATGAATATTGAACTTTGTTTATTATTAACAATTTTTGAAATTAAATCATTTTCCTCCCCAAAAATCCAACCAGTTCTAAAAATAAAATATTTTTGACTAAGTGTTTTGATTAGTCTCTCAGCAGCTAATTTACTTTTACCATATTTGTTGATAGGATTACATTTATCAGTTTCATAATAAGGAGTATCTTTACTGTTTCCGTAAACATGATTTGAAGATATAAAGGCAAGAGGAATTGATAGTGTGTTACATGCATATGCAATATTTAATGCAGATATTGAATTATATTTCATAGCCTTTGATTCACTTATTTCACATTTTTCAATATCATTCAGTTCATAATTATTTATAATAAAATCAGGGTTTGAATTTTTGATATATTTAATTAGCTTATGTCTTTTAAATAGAATAGTATTGATATTTTCAATAAATGATACATTAAACTTATCTTTAAAATAATTATAAAAGTAATTTCCTAAAGGATTATCTGATGCAATAAGTATTTTCATAGGAGCACCTCCAACATTTCTTTTCAGTATAGAGATTTCAATTCAAACTATTTATTTATTCATGTCCAAATTTCATTAATACGTAGAGATTTTGATACAAGTATAAATAAAGTTCATAATATATTCTCTATACTATATTTATTTAAATAAAGCTAGTAATATGCAATGTCCTTTTTTTCTTTGCAGTACTATTAAAAAACATACAGCGTTAACTAAAATGTTTATATATTTTGGATAAGGGAAATATTAAATATATGAAGTTTATGAAATATTGGAGGTATTTTAATGACAGCTATAAACGTAATAGACAATATATATTGGGTTGGGGTAAAAGATCCATCGTTAGAAGTATTTGATGTAGTAATGAAAACAAATAACGGTACTACATATAATTCTTACTTGATTAATGATGATGAAATTGCTATTATTGATTGTGTGAAAGATGGATTTTTTGATGAAAGTTTAAAAAGAATAAAAAGTATTATTGGTGATAAAAAAGTTTCTTATCTAATAATTCAACATACTGAATTAGATCATACTGGATCAGTTCAAAAATTATTAGATGAATATCCTGATATAGAAATTATTGCAACTTCTGCAGGATTAAATTATTTGAAAGATATTTTAAATCATGATATTAATGGAAAAGATTCTTTGAAACTAAAAGAAATAAGTACAGGAAAGTATACATTGAATTTTATATCAACACCTAATATTCATTGGCCTGATACAATGTTTACTTACATAAAAGAAGCAAAAGCACTTTTTACATGTGATTTTGGTGGAGCACATTTTTGTCCAAAAGATGGAATTATTGAAGAAAAGCAAAATGAGTATTTAGATGAATTCTACTATTATTATAAAGTTATAATGGCTCCTTTCAAAAAATTTGTTAGTGCTGCAATTTGTAAAATTAAAGATTTGGATATAGATAGCTTACTTCCCAGTCATGGACCTATACATTTGAGTGAAAGATTATGGAATGTAATTGATATATATAAAGAATTATCAATTGAAGAAGAAAAAAAAGAGCAGGTACTAATTTTATATGTTTCTGCATATGGTAATACAGAAAAAATGGCTAAATATTTTTTTGAAAAGTTAAGTGATAATAATATTAAAACTGAGCTTTTTGAGATTACTTCTGAAAATAAAGAAGTATTATTGGAGAAAATAAATAAATCAAAAGGACTATTAATAGGGAGTCCAACAATAAATCAAGATGCTGTATACCCAGTATGGGATGTGTTAACTTCTATTGATGTAATTCCTAATAGAGGGAAAATATCTGGAGCTTTCGGTTCATATGGATGGAGTGGAGAGGCAGTTCCAATGATTACTCAAAGATTAAAAACAATGAAGTTTAAAACAGTAGATAATGGATATAGATTTAAATTTGTACCTGATAACAGAGAATTCCAGGTAGCAAATCAGTTTATTGAAAAATTTATAGACATTTTAAGTTGAGGTATAGTTTATATAAGAAGGAGAATATATGAAAACACTTATTCTAATGGCGTCTCCCAAAAAGGATGGAAATACATCGGATATGGTTCAGGCATTTGTTAAAAATATTCCAGGAGCATATGAAGTGATAAATGTATATAAAGAAAGTGTAAAACCATGTGTAGATTGTAAATATTGCAGTACAAGTGAGCTTAAATGTTCAATAAATGATAATATGTCTGATATTTATGATTATGTAAATCATTCAGATAACATTGTGATTGCATCACCTGTTTATTTTGGAGGATTTCCAGCTCCATTAAAAACAATAATTGATAGATTTCAAATCTATTGGAGTTATAAATACTCTCAGAAAAAGTCGTATAAATTTAAGAAAAAAAGAGGTATACTTTTACTGAATTGTGGAGCACCTTTAGAAGATATGTTTATAGGTATGGAAAAATCTTTTGATTATTTAATGAAAAGTTTAAACGGTGAGGTTATTAGTCAGGTATTTGTTCATAGTACAGATAGAATTAAATTTAATGATAATAAAAGAGCTGTAGAGGAAGTTGTGGCTTGTTCGAAAATGCTTTAAAAAATTATTATTGAAACAACCTATAAATATAAGGTTGTTTTTTTGTTTAAGGTTATATTTTTAACAATAAGGAAGAAATTTTTCTACATAATTATAGAAGTAAGAGAGCATCTAATGTAAAATAGAATATGTAAGTATAAAGAAAGTTAAGATATTGCCAGCTAGAGTAATATTTTGAATAAAATCAACGGAATTTAGGAGTGAAAATACGTGTCAGTTAATATTGAAAAACTTGTAAAGGATTTAGATTTAGAAGTAGTTGTGAAAGGTGAAGATAATGTTCAAATTACTGTTGCTGATGTTAATAGACCTGGACTGCAGTTAGCAGGATTTTATAATTATTATGCAAATGAGAGAGTTCAAGTTATTGGAAAAGCTGAGTGGAGCTTTTTGGATACAATGCAATTACCAATTAGAAGAAAAAGATTAAGAAAATTTTTTAAATTCAGGACACCGTGTGTAGTTTTTAATAGAGATTTACCACCTCATGATGAAGTTATAGAAAATGCTACAGAAACTAAAACATGGATACTTAGAAGTAATATGGCTACGACTAAATTTATCAGTAAGACTATGAGTTATCTTGAAAAAGAATTAGCTCCTGAATTAAGAATGCATGGTGTTTTAGCTGATGTGTATGGTATTGGAATACTAATTGTAGGAGAGAGTGGAATAGGAAAAAGTGAGACTGCGCTAGAACTAATAAAAAGAGGGCATAGATTAGTAGCTGATGATGCTGTTGATATAAAAGAAGTAGACGGAAAACTACATGGGGGATCGCCATATATAACTAAAGGAATGATGGAAGTTAGAGGTATGGGTATTATTGATGTACCGTCTCTCTATGGTTTGAGTTCAGTTTTAGATGAAAAAGATATTGATTTTATAATTTATTTAGAACAATGGAAACAATATGAAAATTATGATAGACTTGGTATAGATAATGAATATATGGAAATATTAAATGTTCCTGTGAAAAAAATAAGAATACCTATTAGACCAGGAAGAAATGTAGCTGTAATTATTGAGGCTGCTGCAGCAAATTATAGATATAGTTTAAATTCTAAAGAGTCTCCAGTAGATACTATAGATAGAAGGATGCGTGAAGTTATTGAGCTTGAAAGCAAAAAATAAATTAAGAAAAGAAATGATGAATCTTAGAGAGAATATTAATATTGAAGATAAAAAGATAAAAGATAAAATTATTTTCGAAAAGATTATTTATGATAAAACTTTTTTAGATGCTAAAAGTATATTTACATTTGTTAGTTTTAAGAATGAAGTTAATACACATAAGCTAATAAAATATTCTTTAGCTAAGGGAAAATCGGTTTATGTTCCTAAAGTTAATAGTATAAATAAATCTATGAAAGCAATAAAAATTAATTCTTTAGATGAATTGAAAAAGAGTAATTATGGTATTTTAGAGCCTATAGCGGAAGCTAATAAATTTGCAGAAGACAAGATTGATTTAATTATAGTTCCTGGACTTGCTTTTGATAAAAATGGAGGAAGGCTTGGCTATGGAGGCGGATATTATGATAAGTTTTTTCAGGATGGAAATATGAAGGCTTACAAAATGGGGTTAGCTTATAGTTTTCAAGTAGTTGATCAAGTTCCTGTTAATGAATATGATGTAATGTTAGATGGGATTGTAACAGATTAGGAGCTTCGAACACTTCACAATAAAAACTTTTTCTTGAAGAGTGCATATTTTTGAAAGAAAAGTAGAACTAATTCTTAAGCCGAACTTCTGTATAATCACCTATTACGTGAGGGATACTATTATAAGGTGATTACATGAAAGTTTTTGATATAAATAAAGATTTTGAAGAACTTAGTGAAAACTTTGAAATTAATAATTCAAGCTTTTGGATTGTTACAAAAGTAGATGATATAAATAAATTAGTTAATAAGTTTAGTCTTGATAATGAGAGTGTCCTTGAATGTATAAGTAAAGGATCTAAACCTTGTAAAATAATTTTTTATGATGGATATATGTTTTTGACACTAAACGTTCTGCAACTGATTAATGAAAAAATACAATGTAAAGAATTAAACATATATTTAAGTTCCAATTATATTATTACTTTATATAAGGATAACATAAGTATAATAGATGAGTTGTTTTTGGATATTAAGAATTTGAAAAATTGTTTTATACTCAAAAACAAACCAAAGCCAGCGTATGTGCTATACTACATTATTGATAGAATAATCGTAAATAATTATGATATAATTTCAAAATTAGAATCTGATGCAGATAAAATTGAAATAGCTATATTAAAAAAACCTCGACAAGAGCATGCAGATACGTTGATTCACCTTAGAAGACAAGTTTATAAAATTAGAAAAAATTTATATCCTTTAAGGTACATAGGAGATAGTCTGGTTAGCAATGAAAATCAGATAATTGAAAAGGAAGACATTAAGTATTTTAAAAGTATAAATGATAAAATAAGCAAACTTATGCTAGCATTAGAAAATTTAGTTAGCGATTTAGCTCTAGTAAGAGAAGCTTTTGAATCAGAAATAGCAAATAAAACTAACGACTTAATGAAAATATTTACGATAATCACTTCAATTTTTTTACCATTGAATCTTTTTACATCAATGCAAGGGATGAATTATAAAAAGATACCTTTTGTAGATTATGAGTATGGTTATTATTTTACAGTGGTAATTATGATATTAATTGCTGTAGGTCTTCTTTTCATTTTCAAGAAAAAGAAATGGATTTAATTTTAAAAAATATATATAAATTTCAGGGGGAAAATATATGTCAGAAAACAAAGATATCAAAAGTTTAGAAAAAAACTATGAATTAGCATGGGAAAAATATAATGAAAGTGATTTAAAATTATTAAATGAATTGAATGATAGTTATATTAAGTTTATGTCAAAATGTAAAACAGAAAGAGAATGTGTCAATGAGTTTATTATGCTAGCGGAAAAAGATGGCTATAAAGATTTAAATAAATTAATATATAGTAATACAGAACTAAAATCAGGAGATAAAGTATATTACAACAATAAAGGAAAGAGCATTGTTCTTTTCCTTATAGGAAAACAGCCTATGGAAACTGGACTAAGTATTTTGGGAGCTCACTTGGATTCTCCAAGATTAGATTTAAAACAAAATCCTTTATATGAAGATACTGGATTAGCAATGTTTGAGACTCATTATTATGGTGGAGTAAAAAAATATCAATGGGTTACAATACCTTTAGCAATACATGGGGTATTAATTAAAAAAGATGGTTCATTAGTAAATGTTGTTATTGGGGAAGATGACAATGATCCTGTTGTAGGTATTTCAGATTTATTGATTCACCTAGCAAAAGATCAGATGCAAAAGAAACTAACTGATGCTATTACTGGTGAAGATTTAAACATTTTGATAGGAAGTATTCCATTAAAGGATAAAGAACAAAAAGATAGAGTTAAAATGAATATCATGAACTTACTAAATGAAAAATATGATATTGATGAAGAAGATTTTGTATCAGCAGAATTGGAAGTTGTACCAGCTGGAAGAGCAAGACATTTTGGATTAGATAAAAGTATGGTTATGGCGTATGGACATGATGACAGAGTTTGTTCATATACATCTTTTGAAGCAATGATGAAAATTAAAGAAAGTGAAAAAACTCTTGTTACTTTACTAGTTGATAAAGAAGAGATTGGAAGCGTAGGTTCAACAGGAATGCAAGCATTGTTTTTTGAAAATGCTGTTGCTGAAGTAATGAATCTTATGGGAGATTATAGTGATTTGAAATTAAGAAGAACTCTTGCAAATTCAAAAATGCTATCATCAGATGTCAGTGCTGCATATGATCCTAATTTTCCATCAGTAATGGAAAAAAGAAACTCTGCGTATTTTGGAAAAGGAATTGTATTTAATAAATATACTGGTTCTAGAGGAAAGTCTGGTTGTAATGATGCTAACCCAGAATTTATAGCTGAAATTAGAAAAATGATGGAAAAACACAATGTTTCTTGGCAAACTTCTGAACTTGGAAAAGTTGATCAAGGAGGCGGTGGAACAATCGCGTACATTCTTGCTAAATATGGTATGGAAGTTATAGACTGTGGAGTTGCAGTTCAAAATATGCATTCACCATGGGAAGTTGTATCTAAAGCTGACGTATACGAAACAATGCGAGGTTACTATGCTTTCTTGTTGGAAGCATAACAGCTTGTTGACTTTATTATTTTAAATTAAATTGGGCACGGTTCACAAATAATAGCGATTTATGGAATGTTATAAAATTTAATTAATATTTTATGGTGATGATTCTATGGAGATTAATCTAGATGATTTATACGAATTTCTAAAAAACCCATCAAACTCTAAAATTATATATTTGATATTTATTTTATTTGGCTTGGGTTTACTAAGTAAAATAATTAAAAGAATTTTAGATGAAATAAAAAATAAATAGAACAAGTTATATAAAGAAAAACACCTCTTATCAAAATTTGAGGTGTTTTTTAAATTTGCTAACTATTAACTTAAGTTAATTAAAAAAGTATAAGTTCACAAGGTACTACTATTTATGAACCGTCCCTAAAACTTTTAAAAACTTAGTAAGATCGTCACCGATTAAAGGGCAGCATCCGATAAAGCCATGTTTATTATCATTTTTGTCTAAGCCGTGATAATCTGAACCTGCGGTTAAAAGAATTCCAAATTCTTTGGCTAATAATCTGAATTTAGTTTCTTCATTTTTTTTATTTAATGGATATATGCCTTCAATGCCATCGAAACCCATTTCTAATAAGTTTCGTACAGGCGTTTTCTTTAGTAATGTAGGGTGAGCAAGGGAAACAAATGCTCCTAAATTTTTTAATAAGGATATTCCATCAGATACTTCTATTTTTTTGTTTGGTACGTAGGCAGGACTGTCGTTACTTATGATATTGTCAAATATATAATCCCAACTAAAGTCGTATCCAGCATCAATTATAGCTCTTGCTAAATGGGGTCTTGCTATTAGTCCATTTGTTTCTTTTAAAATTTTCTCGAAGCTAATTTCTATATTAAAAAATTTCTTTAGTCTATTCGTTATTTCTTTCCCTCGTGTAACTCTTCTATTTTGTAAATCTTTTAAGAAATCTTGAAAATCCTTGGTGTCATAACTAGTATCTCTAAAGTATCCCACGATATGAACGCTTTCATTATTATACGTTGTTGTTAATTCAATTCCTGGTATTATTTTAATGTCTTGATTTTTACTAGCTAAAAGCCCTTCTTCAAGTCCATTAGTGTTATCATGATCTGTAATAGCTATTATATCTAAACCTTCTGTTTTAGCCAGCTTTACAACCTCTGTTGGCGAAAGCTTTCCGTCAGAAGCATTTGTATGAAGATGAAAATCACCTTTCTTAATCATTTAATGAACCTCCTGAGTATTTTCATATTGTTTATTAAGAGTGAAGTATATTTATAAAGCCTTTTAAGCCATAACTATATTATAGCATGATTAAATTGTATATTAAAAATATTATTATTTTCATGAAAATTTATTAATAATTATATATAATAGTATTATAGAAATTAGTTGTAAGGTGGAAATTCTAAGTGGTAAGTTAAGGTACTTTTTCTATTCAAAAGATAACAATAACTTACAATTATCATCTTACAACTATTAACTAACAAATGGGGGTGGAATAATGACAAAGTATAATAAATTAAAAAAAGAAGATTTAATGTTAAATATCCATGGCATGCCAGATTTTAGAACTACAGAAGATATCAGTCCATATACCAATATAATAGGGCAAAAGACAGCTATAGAGTCTATTGATTTAGGTCTTGAAATGGATAACAAATATTATAATATTTTTATCTCAGGACATAGTGGTACAGGTAAAACAAGCTATATAGTAAGGAAAATAGAGGAATATGCAAAAAATCAAAAAGCATCTAATGATTGGTGCTACGTATTTAACTTCAAAGATGAGAAGAAGCCAGTAGCTATATCACTTCCAACCCATAAAGCATATAAATTCAAAAATAGTATTACAAACTTTATAAAAAAGATCAAGGATGAAGCACCAGTAATATTTAGTGATAAAAGTTATGAAAAAGAGAAAAATTTAATACTTTCTAAATATCAAAAAGAAATAATTCACATTACTGATAATCTTTATTCAAAAGCAAAAGAGTTGAATTTTGCTGTAAAACAGGGACAGGAACAAGAATTTATTTTTATTCCTTTGGACAATGAGAAAGAAATGGAAGCTACGGTTTATGAAAATTTATCTGGAATAGAAAAAACGAACATTAATGAAAAACTAAATGATTTAAAACTTATTTCTTTTGAAGTTAATAAAGAAATTTTAGAAATTAATAAAAAATTAAATGATGAATTGGACATGCTAGATGAGAAGCTTATAGAAAATATAATAGGAGATACATTGAATAACATATTAAAAGATTTTCAGGGTGGAGATGAGATAAAAGAATATTTAGATTTAATGAAAAAAGACATAATTCAAAATATTGGATATTTCATAGGAGAGGAGCAAAGTGACAGTGGAGTAGAGACAAAACTTATTGAAGAATATTTTAAGAAATTCCATGTTAATGTTATGATCAGTAATGATGAAAACAACGGTGCGCCAGTAATTTATGAAGATTCTCCTGAATACAACAATTTGTTTGGAAAAATAGAATTTGATAATATAAAAGGTAATCTTAGTACTAATTTTACTAAAATTAGACCAGGAAGTATTCATAGAGCTAATGGTGGATATTTAATAATTAATGCACAAAAATTGTTTCAAAATGCTCAATGTTGGGAATATTTAAAAAGAGCAATAATGAAGGAAAAAATTAATGTTGAGTTTATTTCAAACAATGTAACTATGGTTCCTATTGCATCTATAAAACCTGAAGGAATTCCATTAAAAATAAAGGTGATTTTAGTAGGTAGTAATTATGTATATTCTATGCTTCAATCAAATGATTATGAATTTAATAAATTGTTTAAAATTAAAGCTGAGTTTGATTATCAAATAAAGAATGAAGAAAAAAATATAATTAGTATATTAGGTTTTTTTAGCAATTACGTTAATAAGTACAATATTTATCCAATTTCTAAAGATGGAATGGAAGAAATTCTCATATATTCTTCAAGACAAGTGAGTAATCAAAATTATTTTACAGCACAAATGAGTAAGATGCTACAAATCATTGACATGAGCAGTGTTTATGCTAAAAAATCAGGTAAAAAAATAATAGATAGAGATGATATCAAAAATGCTATTACTAAATATAATCAAATGCATGATTTGTATAGACAAAAAACTTTAGATATGTACAGAAATAATTTATATATAGTAGATTTAAAAGGATTAAGTGTTGGACAAATAAATGGATTATCTGTTATTGATTATGGAGATTCAATTGTAGGAAAACAACATAGAATAACAGTTGCGACATATGCAGGAAAAAAAGGAATAATAAATATTGAAAGAGAAACATCCATGAGTGGAAGTATACATAGTAAAGGAATTATGATACTTTCAGGATTTATTGGTGAATTTGTGGGACAGGATGTACCAATAGCATTTAATGCAAGTATAGTTTTTGAACAATTGTATTCAGGAATAGAGGGAGATAGTGCCTCTGCTGCTGAGTTACTAGCACTAATCTCTAGTTTGAGTAATATACCAATCAAGCAAAGTATGGCTATCACAGGTTCTGTTAATCAAAGAGGGGAAATTCAACCAATAGGTGGAGTTAACGCAAAAATAGAAGGTTATTTTGATATTTGCGATATTGGAGGATTAGATGGAACACATGGAGTTGTAATACCACAGTCAAATATTAATGATCTTGTATTAGAAGATAGAGTTGTTGAGGCAGTCGATAAAGGACTGTTCCATATATATACGGTTAAAACAATTGAGGATTGTATTGATATTTTATTTGATGCATCTTTTAAAGTTCATAATAAGGATACAATGGAGATTATAAAAGAGAGAATTATTTTAAAACTGCAAAAGTATAATAAGATTCTAAAGTAAATTTTAAGAGGTGATAAAGATGAGAAATTGGGTTTATCCTGCAAATCCTAAATACTATGATGTTATAGGTGCTTTTACTGAAGAAGAGGTAACACCATGGCCAATGAGTAGTAAAGTTGTAGTAGGAGATATAGTTTATATTTATTCAGGAGTTCCATTCAAACAAATATTATTTAAATGCATAGTTGATGATATTGAATTACCCATGGAAATGGTTATTGATAAAGCTGAAAAATATATAAAGATTAAGGGAAAGTCTCCAAAAAAGAAATTTATGATGTTGAAGGTTTTAAAAAGATTTCCGAGTGATGTTGCAAGTCCTTTAACTTTTAGTGCTATGAGAGAACATGGACTAAAAGGAAGTATTATGGGTCCACAATGTCTTGAAAATAATCCAGATTTATGGGAGTGGATAAGAATAAATGCCTCTTAGGAACGCTTCATTTGATATTATATACTGAAAAATAATAGAATAATTTGCATAGCAAATTATTCTATTAAATCCACTCCTAATTTTTCATAAAAACTCCATCCGATTGAATCAGTTACTTTTAAGTTATTGTCTTTTTGAAATTTATGAATTGTATTTTTGAAGTAGTCACCGTAAAGTCCGTCAGGATTAGCGTTATAATAGCCCTTTTCTTTAAGTATCACTTGTAACTCATAGATATCTGAACCACGCATACCAGGTTTAATTGTTCTTAAATATGAACCAAAATTGCCATATGGACCACCCCAAATGATTACTTTGGTACCATGTTTAGTTATCTTATACAGTTCAGCAACATCTTTATTATGCATCCTAATACAACCATGTGAAGAATTCCAACCAACAGAATTTGGATATATAGTGCCATGTATACCGTATTTTCCCCAAGGAACATTGAATCCCATCCAACGACCACCAAATCCTTCGCCCCAAGTACCTTTACTGATTATTGTCCAAGTTCCAATAGGAGATGGTGTAGAAGGTTTACCGCCCGAAATCGAATAGCTTCTAATAACTTTGTTATCTTGGAAAACATACATTATATCATCGCAGATATCACATATTATTGTTGTTGGTTTTTGAGGATCATAATCTTCTTTGATTTTATATCCATATACCTTAGTGAATTCACCTGTCATAATACCAACAATAACAGCAAAAATAAGAATTTTGTTAAGAATTTTATTTGGCCTCATATAAATCAACTCCTGTGATTATTTTTTCCACAAATAAAATTTTTATTAAATTATTAATTGATAAATAAGGTAGAAAATTCATGTTATTTACTTAATCAAATGACATGAATTTTGTTTTAATGTATAATAATTTATAGAGATTTTTATACAATTAAGATTAATATAGGAATTGTTTCTTGATGAAATGTGATTATTTATAAAATGATTTGATTAAGAAGGTGGAAGAGATAAGAATAGAGAATATGAAAAAGTTATCAGTGAAATTATTAATACAAAGCCCTAGAATAGTATTTTGCTATTACAACATCTCACCAGAAACACAGGAAGAATTTCAGAATGCTTATGGAAATAATGCTTGGGAAAATTCAAAACCAATAATAAAAGTTTATAAAATTAATGATGGTGTATCTGATGAAATAAAAACTATTAATATTAATAAAAATGAAGAGAGCTATTATATTAATCTTTTAGAAGACAATATAGAGGTTTATGTAAAATTTGGAAGGATACTAGCTAGTGGTAAATTTATAGAATTAGCAGAATCTAATATAATCTCTACACCTAGAGAAAGAACGGCAGATAATGAATCTTTATATTTTATGGATACTTCAAATATAAATGGTGAAGACATTATCATACCATCTAGTTTTACTAACAATAAGAATCAATCTGACTTGATTTTTAAAAAAGATATTCATAAAACTGATTATTTTGATGAATATTATAGAAATATTTTTAAAGTTTATGAAAATACTTCATCTAGATAATAATGTAAAGGAGTAATTGTTATGTGTAAAGGATATATTTCTATAATTTTACATAGTCATATGCCTTTTGTGAGAAATCCTAATGTTGAAGATGAATTAGAGGAAAGATGGCTTTTTGAGGCAATGAATGAATCTTATTTACCTCTAATTATGGTGTTTGATGACTTACTAAAAGAAGGTGTGAGCTTTAAAATTACAATGTCTATTTCACCAACTCTGATGGAGATGTTAGAAGATGAATATATAAATAACAGGTTTATTAAATATTTAAATAAATCCATAGAACTAGCAGAGAAAGAAATTAGGAGAACAGAAAATAATGAAGGCTTAAATGAAATAGCTAAATTTTATTACGAGAGATTTAATAATTTACTTAGAACATACACAAAATATGATAATAGATTAATGAATGCCTTTAAAAAATTTGATAAAATAGGTGTTTTAGAAATAATAACGTGTTCAGCAACTCATGGATTATTGCCATTACTCATGATTAATAAGGAGACAGTAAAAGCTCAAATAGCTACTGCAGTGAAATCTTATACTGAATACATTGGTCATCCTCCCAAGGGAATTTGGCTTCCAGAATGTGCATATACATATTATATAGATTCTATTATAAAAGAATATGGACTAGAATATTTTATTGCTGAAAATATTGCAATTTTGAACGCATCTCCTAAACCTAGATATGGAACATATGCACCAATAGTGACACCAACAGGAGTTAGTTTGTTTGGGAGAGATATTGAAGCTTCTCAGCAAGTATGGAGTAATATTGTTGGATATCCTGCAGATATTAATTATCGTGAGTTTTATAGAGATATTGGACATGAATTAGATATGACTTACGTAGCGCCATATATAAATCAAAACGGAATTAGAGTTGATACTGGTATGAAATATTATAAAATTACTGGTAATACTGAAGAAAAGGATATCTACAATAGAAAAAATGCCATAGATAGGGTGAAAGAGCATGCTAGACATTTTGTAAATAGTAGAAATACACAAATAGATAATGTTTATAAACATATGGAGGCTAAACCAATCATAACATGTCCATACGATACGGAATTATTTGGTCACTGGTGGTTTGAAGGTCCTGATTTTATAAGAGAAATATTAAAATTAAAATATGAAAAAGGAAATGAAGTAAAGTTAGTTACTCCTTCAGAGTACCTTAAAGAGAATCCATTAGTGCAATATTCTCTGCCTACACCATCAAGTTGGGGTAAAAATGGAGATTTTTCAGTATGGTTGAATCCTTCTAATGATTGGATTGTAAAAGAACTACATAGATGTGGAGAAGCAATGATAGAACTTGCAAATTTTTTTGAAAATCCAACTGAAATTCAAAAGAGAGCTTTAAATCAAGCTGCTAGAGAACTAATGCTGGCAGAAGCATCAGATTGGTCATTTATTATAAGTAACAATACAAGTTTTCAGTATGCTACTAACAGAGTAACAACTCATATAGGGAGATTTGATAGATTATATAAAGAGATAAATAATAATAATATAAATAATGAATGGTTAATACAGATAGAAAAGACAGACAATATTTTTGCTAATATTGATTATTCGCTATATTCCAGTTAGGAAGTTTTAAAAGAAATTCAAAATATTGAATTTCTTTTTTTAATGTCACCCTTGTGTTAAAATATTTAAGAATAAACTTTGTTATTAGGGGAGAAAACATGAAAAAAACTTTAGATATAAATGAACAAATATTGGGAAATGGGTTAAAACTTATTTCTGTTAAAAGAGACACAGAATTATTTTCTTTAAACTTAGGAATAAAAGTAGGAGCGCTATTAGAAGAGAAGGCTGAAAAGGGAATTACTCACTTTATTGAGCATATGTTATTTAAAGGGACGAATAAAAGAAATAATGAAGTATTAAACAGAGAACTAGAACTTATTGGAGGAGAATATAATGCATATACTGAATATAATAGTACAGTATACACTATAAATGCATTAAATACAGAGATAAGTAAATCAATAGAATTACTTTCAGATATGGTATTAAATTCAGTATTTGATAGTAAAGAAATTGAAAAAGAAAAATCTGTTGTCATTTCTGAAATTGGTTCCAAAAAAGATGATTTAGAGTACTTATGCATTCAAAAAGCAATAGAATTAGCTTTTGAAAAGAGCAATTTAAAGTATGATACTTTAGGAAAAAAAAGTGATATTAACAAATTAACAAGAAGTCAAATAATTGAGTTTTATAAAAAGTACTATGTACCTTCAAATTCAGTTATGATAGTTATTTCTAACTTTGAACATCAATATATAAAAGAATTGGTAGAAACACATTTTTTACCTTGGAAAGATAAAAAAATGTTGAAAGAAAAGATTTTAGTAGAAGATAATATTCCATTAATTAAAAAAACTTATAAAAGAGATTGTGAACATGTTAATATAGCGTATCTGTTTACATTTCACGGGTTAACATATCAAGAAGAACTAGCATTGAGGATTCTTTGTTATAAATTAGGCGAAAGTCAAAATTCTATTTTATTTAGGAAACTTAGAGAAGATAGAGGTTTAGTTTATGATATTTATTCAGATATTGATAACAGTAAGAATATTAAACTTATATATTTTTACACATCTGTTAATGAAGAAAATATGGATGAAGCAATGGACATAATAGAGAAAAGTTTCGAAGATATTAAAAATAAGAAAATTAAATATACAAAAGATGATATTGAATTAATGAAGAAAATTTTTAAAACATCACTAACTTCTACATTAGAGGATACTATCGAACTAGGGGATTATTTATTATCGTTAGTATTAGATGAAAGAAATGTTTCTGAATATGAGAACTATGATAAAAATTTGGAAGAGATTAATGTAGAAGATATCCAAAGCATAGCTGCAAAAGTACTTTGTAATCCAACATTACATATTATTTCGTCAAAAAAGGAATGATTGAATGAAGAACAAAATTACAAGAATGGAATATGGAAAAAGAAATAACAAGAGAGTAAATGTTTATATAAACGATGAATATGCTTTTTCTTGTAATGAGGAATTAATTTACAAATATAAATTAGAAAAAGATAAAGAAATTGATGCTGAATATTTAGAAGAGGTAATTAACGAAGATAATTACCTTAAAGCAAAAATAAGTGCAATGAAAAGCATTGAAAGAGCATATAAAACAGAAAAGGATATTAGGGATAAATTATTAAGAAGTGAATATAATGATGAAACCATTGAAAGAGTAATTAAATTCCTAAAAGGGTATGGTTTCGTAGATGATGAAAAGTACTGTAATATGTATATTAATGATAAAATTAAAAAATTTGGAAAAAATAAAATAAAGCATGATTTAATTAAAAAAGGAATAAAAGAAAAAGTAATTGAAAATAAACTAAAAATAATAAATACTGATATTGAAATCCATGGAGCAAAAAAAGTGGCTCAGAAGAAATTAAAAGGAATTAATAATAAATATGGCAAAAGAGTACTATATAGCAAAGTAGGAAGTTACCTTGCAACTAAAGGGTATTCATTTGATATAATTAATGAAATACTACCTCCGCTAATTGATACTGTTAATAATGATAATAATGAAAGTATGGATGACGAGGGTTTTAATCATCAATTGTTGCAAATAGCAGAAAAAAAATATAGACAATTGTTAAAAAATGAAACTGATAATAAAAAGATTTATATAAAATTATCACAGTTTTTGTTACGAAAAGGTTATGATTGGGATGAGATAAAAAGAGTCATAAAAAAAGTAATTGGTGATGAATATGAGTAAAATAACAATAGAATTTTTGGAAAATCCAATAGATATTATACTTATGATAGTAGCAATATTTCCTATATTAAAAGGTATTTTTACAAGTTTTTCTTCCAATGATTTAAAAAATCAAGTAGAGGACTTTTGGAGCAATATTGCATTTTTAATAGGCATTATACTAGGGGCTAATATAACAAAGAATATATATATTATGAAACTGGAAGGAATATATAGTGTTATTTATGAAAAAACTCCTAGAGCAATACTTAGTTTCATTGAAGAAAGACCAATAACTATATATATTATTATTATGCCTATAATAATTTTTATCTGTTATATAATAATTGACATAATATTAAAATTAATAAATTCTTTTACAGTTTATTTAGTATTAGATGGAATTCAAATGTTTCTAAAGAAAAAAGGTGAAGCTACAAAGAGATTTGCAGGTGCTTTGTTTCAAATACCAACGACTATTTGTTTGATTTTAATATTTGTAGTAGCTTTAAATCTTGGAGTATATTTTAAAGTGAATGATAAATTTACTAAAGCTGTGGAAAAATCAAAGATTTATAACTATGTAAACAGTAAAGTGGTTTATCCTATTTCACAGACTGAGCTAGTACAGAAGATTCCTATTATTATAAATAATTCGTTTAAAATCAGGGTGGAAGAAAGTAATGAAGTATCTGGTAATAAAAAGGTTATAGTCTATTACAATGGAATTACTTTAGAGGAAGGTGTCAGATCTAATGACGAGATTGATACCTTTGCAAAAAAACTTGCAAACAAATATGATAATTCTGTTGATAAATCCAAAGCAATATATGAATGGATTGGTTCAAATATTGAATATGATTATGATAAAGCGGAAAAAATCTTAAGAAATGAATTTAACGTAGAATCTGGTACAGTTAATACATTCTATACAAGAGAAGGAGTGTGTTTTGATTACGCATGCTTATTTGCTACAATGAGTATAGCAAATGACATAAAGGTTAGAATAATTACAGGTGATGGTAAAAGTGATGGGAAATGGGTTAGTCATGCATGGAACCAAATATATGACCCTGTTAAAAATCAGTGGATAAATGTTGATCCAACCTTCTATAAAGGGGGAAACTATTTTGATTCTCCGTTATTTAATTTGGACCATAGAGGAGCAGAAATTGCAGGAGAGTGGTAATTAAGTTTTTGGATACTTTCTCAATATTAGATCAATTGCTTCTTTACAATCATTATCAAAATTATCTAATGCCCAAGCAGTATTAAAATAAATTAAAGCTTTTTTATTATTATTTAATTTTGAATAGCAAAATCCTAAATTAT
Organism: Clostridium sediminicola; assembly: GCF_050402865.1. Classification (NCBI taxonomy): domain Bacteria; kingdom Bacillati; phylum Bacillota; class Clostridia; order Eubacteriales; family Clostridiaceae; genus Clostridium; species Clostridium sediminicola. The sequence continues at coordinate 9,371 of NZ_BAABMF010000005.1, read as the reverse complement.
AGAAATACTTGCTGTTATAATTTAAGTTTAAATTGTTATTAGAAGTGATAGCTTTTTTAAAAAATTCGATTGCATCAAAATATTTTTCTAATTTAATAAAACATACACCAATGTTATATAAGATTGTAGTATTATTTTCGCTTTGAATTAAAGCCTTTTTATAATTTTCAATAGCCTCATAATATTTTTTATTATTATAAAACAAATTACCTTTTTCAAAATTTTTCATTATATCACCACCATAAATATTTACCTATTTAAAATAATAGACAAAAATTGGACATAATATTCTTGAATTTGAAAATTTTTCAAAATTTTTAAGATGAAATACATGTCTAAAACTCACCATGAATAAGAGTTTTGGACATGTATTAATATTATATGCTAATAATACTTTGTATTAATTTTTTTCTCAAAAAAAGAAATTCCTTCATACATTACAAAAGCTAAGACAGCTAGTACAATGATACTCATCATTACCATATCTAATTGAGAAACCTGACCACCGTAGATTATAAGAAAACCTAATCCATTTTTGGCAACTAAGAATTCTCCCATGATAACACCTACCCAGGATAAACCAACATTAATTTTAAGAGAAGAAATTATAGTCGGTACAGAAGCTGGAATAATTAAGTTATTCAGTATCTGTTTTTTACTAGCTCCAAATGTTTTCAGAAGTGTTATTTTATCTTTATCTACTTCTTTAAAACCATTTAGGATATTTATTATTGTAACTACAATTGAAATGAGTAAAGTAATTATTACTATTGCTTTCAAGCCATTTCCAACCCAAAAGATGATAATAGGTGCTAAAGCAACTTTAGGTAATGCGTTTAGTACAACTAAATAAGGGTCAAGGACTTTTGATGCAAAATCAGACCACCATAGAAGTATAGCTATAAGTGTTCCGAGAATAGTTCCAGATATAAAACCTAGGATAGTTTCGAAACAAGTAATTCCTATATGTTTAAAGAGAGTTCCTTCTCCATAAATTTGAAGTAAACTCTTAACCATTCTTGATGGAGTACTTGTAAGGAAGGGATCTATCCACCTAAGGTTTCCAGCTATTTCCCAAATCATAAAAAAAGCAATTAAAATAACTAGTCTTGTAATAGTAATCATTCTTTTTCTTTTCTTCACTTTTTTTAGAAATACTTTATGTTCTTCACTTATTTTCATCAATTTCATCTAACTCCTTCCAAATAGAATTAAAATATGTTTTAAATTGGTTCGATGACCGTCTTTTTAATGGTGTTGGAAAGTTATTTTCAAAGTTTATTTGTATTATTACTTTTACACAAGCAGGACGTTTAGATAGTACGATAACTCTATTTGACATAGATACTGCTTCAGCTATATCGTGAGTTACCATTAAAGCTGTTTTGTTTTCTTTTTTGATGATTTTGTATATTTCATCACTAGCTTTTAATCTACTTTGATAGTCTAATGCTGAAAAAGGCTCGTCTAACAATAGAATATTAGGATTTAAAGCCAAAGTTCTAATGAGCGCAACTCTTTGTCTCATTCCACCTGATAATTGTGATGGATAGTGATCTTTAAATTCCCATAAATTATAGTTTTGGAGTAGTTTTTTTAATATATCTTTATTTTCTTTATTTATATTATTTTGAATTTTTAACCCCAGAAGAACATTTTTCCAAACAGTTAGCCATTCAAATAAATGATCTTTTTGAAACATATATCCCATTTCAGATGAAATATTTTTAGATTCTATATTATCTATAACAACCTGTCCGCTAGATGGTGGTAATAAACCAGCAATGATATTTAAAAGTGTAGATTTTCCACACCCAGATGGCCCTACAATACTAATAAATTCTCCTTGAGAAACTGAAAATGAGATATCTTTCAGTGCTTCAGTTTGAGCCTTTATGGTATGGTAATTCATATATATATGTGAAACATTAAGTTCTTTCATAAAATCAACTCCTTATAATTACAGTGTATGTAATATGTAATTTATAGTTGACAGTTGACAGTTGACAGTGAAGGATAATTTTTTTTACAAAATTTTTCACTAAGACTTTGTTAGCGTTACTAACTGGAAAAAGGTACTTTTGCTAACGCGAAAGGTATCATTTACTGTCAACTGAACATTGTCAACCGTCACTAGTTTGATTTTATTTCTTTTACGAACAGCGCTTATTTGCTCGTTGTTTTTTCGGCAAAAGTGGTATTAACCATATCATCAAAAGGTGGTCTACTTGGTATTAGACCCTGGTCATAACTTTGAATGATATCCATAAGTCTTGTTAGATCATCTTCATTCATTATAGGATCACTTGCATAAGCATCTATTGATCTGTAGTTTTTAACAACATTTGTTAAGACCGTTAAGTCGCTTCCTGGGAAAAATGGTTGAATTTCTTTTGCTACTTCTTCGTCTGTATGAGTATCTACCCAAATCTGACCTCTATAAATTGCATCAGTAAAACGTTGAATTACGCCTGGATTGGAATCCATGTAAGATTTGGTTGAAAAATAACATGTATAAGGAATAGAACCAGCTTTTTCTCCAATAGAGTCTACTATATAACCAGTGCCTTCAAATTCTAACATACTCGCAGTTGGCTCAAATAGTGTAACATAATCTCCTGTACCTGCTTTAAATGCCCCAGCTGTTGCCGTAAAAGCAAGATTTGTAATGATTTCTACATCTTCATGAGGAGTAATTCCATGATTCCTAAGAACATATTCAAGTGTCATTTCAGGAACACCGCCAGGTCTTCCTCCGATTATAGTTTTGCCTTTTAAACTTTCCCACTCAAAATCTTTTTCATCAGTACGTCCAACTAAAAATGATCCATCTGTTTTAGTTAGTTGAGCAAATAAAACAGGGTAATCTGAACGTCCTTGATTATGGATATAAATAACTTGTTCTGGTCCACAAAAACCTATATCACAAGCACCACTTAAAACTTGCTGCATGGTTTTATCTGCACCTTGTCCAGTTGATAATTCTATAGTCATACCTTCATCTTCAAAGAATCCTTTATTAAGAGCAACATACATAGGTGCATAGAAAACTGAGCGCACAACTTCATTAAGGTTTATAGTCTGAAGTTGAGTATTTTGCTTATTGTTACAAGATGTAAGTAAAGAGAGTGAAAATAAAACAGTAAGGAATAAAGCTAAAATTTTAACTTTTTTCTTCATTAAGTATACCTCCGTAGATACTAATAATTTAGTTTACTATATAATATATGAGGTGATATTTTTTTTGTTAATGCATATTTTATTTTGATTTGTGTTTACACCGTTATATTTTTAATAATAGTCCCTTTAATTTTTTAATTAGCATGGGTGATTAAGATGAATTCAACATGTTAGAAATTGAAAACTTTTTTATCTAATACTTTAGTTTGATGTATAAGTAATTAAATTTAGATATTATGTAAGTATGAATAAAATAAATAATCAAAAGGGGTATAGTATGAGAAAAAAATCAGTAATAATATTTTTAAGTTTAATTATGGTAGCTTCATTGTTGTTTACTGGATGCGGTAATGATAATAAAGCAGAAATCGAAGTAGAAAAACAAAATACAAATGAAAAATTAGAAGTAAAAGACGATCAGACAGGTGAAATAAAAGAAGAATTAGAAGTATCAGAAGAGATATGTTATGAGATTATAGAAAAAAAAAGAAAAAGGTAATATGGGAAACTATGAATTTGAGATAAGTTATCCAGAAGTTTTAAACTTATCGGATAAGCAAGTAGCTGACAAGATTAAAAACATTATAGAAGAAAGATTTTCTTTAAAAGACGAGAGTATTGGAACAGAAGGAGAAGATGAGGAAGATTTTAAACAAACACTGACTGTAACTTATGAAATAACACAAAAATCAAATGATATTTTAAGTATAAAGATTTTATCCTCTAATTTTATGGAAGGAGCGGCACATCCTAGTAACTATTTAGATGGTATTACATTTGATATGAAAACTGGAGAGCTTATTACGTTAGAGCATTTATTCAAAGAAGATGGAAATTATATAAGTGCTTTAAATGAAATTCTAAATAAAAAGGTAGATGAGTTAGAATTTAAATTATTTGATGAGTATAAAGGAATAGAGGAAGAACAAGGATATTATTTAACTGATTCAAGGATAGTTATTTTTTATCAAGAGGGTGAGTATACTCCTTATGCAGCTGGAGCTTTACTATTAGAAGTAGAATTTGAAGAAATAAACGATATACTTAAATAAAAGCTGATAAATTTAGTGTGATTGAAAGTAAGATAAATAAATGGTAGTATTTATTTAAACACTACCATTTATTTATGTGATATTTCATTAGAAAAGAGTTGGTAAAATGAGTTCGACATTTATAGCAAAAGTATTACATTCTAAAAAGAATGTTATTAGAATATGTTTAATTATTCTTATGCCTTTAGGTATTATATTGAATAAACTAGCAGGGGAAAATCGGGGTTTTGTAGAGCGAATATATTCAAATGGCATTAATAGACCTATGAGGCAAGCACTAAGTCTTATTACAGGAATTTTACCATTTTCTTTAGCAGAAGTAGCTCTATATTGTTTTATTGGTTTTCTAATTATAATGATTATAAAATTTTTCTATAATATTTCTGTAAAAAAAGAAAATCTTATTGAGAGTTTAAAATTATATATAATTAATGTGTTTTGTATAATTTCAGTTATTTATTTTTTATTCTTGATTCTATGGGGATTCAATTATAATAGGCTTCCTTTTTCAATAATTACAGGATATAAAGTACAACCTTCTTCCGTAGAGGAGTTGTATGATTTGTGTTCTGACTTAATTATTCAAACTAATAATTTAAGAGATAATGTATATGAAGATGAACGTGGGATAATGGAGCTTCAAGAAGGATATAAAGATGTTTTTAAAAGATCAAATATTGGGTACGATTTAGCTTCAGAAAAGTTTCAAGTAATTGGTGGTAAATATGGTAAACCAAAACGTGTTTTACTTTCTGAAAAGATGTGTTATACAGGTATAACTGGGGTTTATTTTCCTTTTACTGGGGAAGCTAATGTGAATGTTGCAGCAACAGATTTTATGTTACCAGCAACTGTTCTTCATGAGATGGCACATCAAAGAGGATTTGCAAGAGAAGATGAAGCAAATTATATTGCTTATTTAACTTGTATGTATCATCCAGATTTTGATTTTAAATATTCAGGTTCATTACTGGCATTAATTTATTCTATGAAAGCATTAAGGCAAACAGATTATGATAAATATTCATTATTGAAAGAGAATTATTCAGATGGAGTTAAAAGAGACTTAATATACTTAAACCAATTCTGGGGGCAATATGAAGGAAAAGTAGAAAAAGCATCTACTAAAATTAATGATTCATATCTAAAATCCAATGGGCAAGAAAATGGTGTTAGTAGCTATGGTAGAATGGTTGATTTATTATTAGCAGAGCGAAGAGAATAAGAGTAGCTGATATCTTTATTATATAAATTCAAAGATATCAGCTATTTTTTCCATATATCATATAATTCCGGTCTTTCATCTTTTAATATTCTAAAAAAGCGCTTTGAGACTTTTAATCTGTGTAACCCATTTAACATATGCTTAGGATAGTTTTCATTATACCAGCAACTACTTTTTAGACCAATCAATCTTATTTGCTTATCTTTAGTAATAAAAATATGGGAAACACCAGTATCAAGCCGGGTGAACTTAAGTTTAATAAAAGTATCATAAATATTAATTAGGGATAATGCTAATTCTTTATCAAAAGTGTTTTTCTTTAAATAATCTATGATGCAAATTCCATCAACATGATCTCTTATTAAATATCCTGATCTATATTCATATACTTTTGGAAACAATGGACACCTGTATGCATATCTTAAAACTAAATATTCTCTTCTACAGTCTTTAAGGTTTTTAGTTATTTTTAAAACTTTTTTATCTGGTAAAAGGTAAATTTTTTCTTTTTTACTATGATGGATTAATGTGTATTCTTGCAATAATTTATTATTAAGGTATTCATAATTCATGTTTTAACCTCATTCTTTTTAATATAAAAATTTATCTGAGTATTGAGTATACTGTGAAGTATTATTTGTTGTAAGTCATAAATTGTGGAAGTAATTATTTTAATTAATAACTCATTTCTTTCAATATATAACTAAAAAAAGCCTATATTATCAAAATATTCAATATAAATATTTTTGTGATATAATAAATTCTTTTAAAACTGCTTGACAGAGAACAAAATAAAGTTATAATATATAGATAAACATTATAAAAACTAAATGAATATACAAAAACAAAGATAAAGAGGAGTAAAGATATAAGAGTATTTAGAGAAGAAAATCCATCGGCTGAAAGATTTTCTATACAAAATGTCTTGAAGGTAGCTTTGGAGTTTCTTTGCTGAAATAATAGTAAGCAAAGACGGTTAAAATCGTTAATTTATTGAGAGCTGGATTTTCCAGAACTAAGGTGGTAACGCGCGCTGTCGTCCTTTATTGGATGTCAGCTTTTTATTATGTCCTATTTTATTTAACAGGACATAATGTGGGATGCACTAAAGAACATAAATGAAGGAGGAAATATAATGTCAGAAGTAAATATTGCAAAGAACTATGACCCTAAAGAATTTGAAAAAAGAATATATAAAAATTGGGAAGAAAAAGGGTATTTTACACCAGAGGTTGATGAAACTAAAAAGCCTTATACTATCATGATGCCACCACCAAATATCACTGGTCAATTACATTTGGGCCACGCATTAGATGGAACATTACAAGATTATTTGATTAGAGTGAAAAGAATGCAAGGATTCTCAACTCTTTGGTTACCAGGGGAAGACCATGCGAGTATTGCTACTGAAGTAAAAGTAGAGAAAGAATTACTAAATGAAGGCATTTACAAAAAAGAATTAGGTAGAGATGGGTTTTTAGAAAAGGTTTGGCAATGGTCAGATAAATATAGAGAGAGAATAAAAACTCAATATAAAAGTTTAGGAATTTCAGCAGACTATACAAGAGAAAGATTTACTATGGATGATAATTTAAGTGCTGCTGTTAGAGAAGTTTTTGTAAAATTGTATAATGAAGGTCTAATTTATAAAGGAAATAGAATAGTTAACTGGTGCCCAAATTGTCAAACAGCAATTTCAGATGCAGAAATTGAGTACGAAGAAAAAGAAGGAAGCTTTTGGCATGTTAATTATCCATTAGAAGATGGTAGTGGATATCTAGAAATTGCAACTACAAGACCAGAAACAATGCTTGGAGATACAGCAGTTGCAGTTAACCCAGAAGATGAAAGATATAAAGATTTAATTGGTAAGATGCTTGTATTGCCTTTAGTAGGTAGAAAAATACCTATTATTGCTGATGATTATGTTGGAATGGATTTTGGAACAGGTGCTGTTAAAATAACACCAGCACATGACCCTAATGATTATCAAGTTGGTAAAAGACATGGGTTAGAAGAAATTAATATCATGAATAATGATGCAACTATAGTTAAAGGTTATGGAAGATATTCAGGCATGGATAGATATGAAGCTAGAAAGGCTATTGTTGAAGATCTTGAAAAAGAGGGAGTATTAGTAAAGATTAAAGAACACAATCATAATGTTGGAACTCACGACAGATGTGGAATAGTACTTGAACCGATTACTTCTCCACAATGGTACGTAAAAATGAAACCTCTTGCAGAACCAGCATTAGAAGTTGTTAGAAGTGGTGAAGTGAAATTTGTACCTGAGAGATTCTCAAAGACGTATTATAACTGGATGGAAAACATACAAGATTGGTGTATTTCAAGGCAATTATGGTGGGGACATAGAATTCCAGTTTGGTATTGTCAAGATTGTGGAGAATTAATTGTACAGGTAGATGAGCCTACAAAATGTACTAAATGTGGAAGTTCAGATTTAAAACAAGATAATGATGTTTTAGATACATGGTTTAGTTCTGCTCTATGGCCTTTCTCAACTCTTGGATGGCCAGAACAAACAGAAGATTTAAAATATTTCTATCCTACTGATGTACTTGTTACTGGATATGATATTATTTTCTTCTGGGTTGCAAGAATGATATTCTCATCATTACACAACATGAAACAAATTCCTTTCCATACTGTTTATATTCACGGTATTGTTAGAGATAGTGAAGGAAGAAAAATGTCTAAATCATTAGGCAATGGTGTGGATCCACTTGAAGTAATTGACAAATACGGTGCTGATGCATTGAGATTTATGCTTCTTACAGGTAATGCTCCAGGAAATGATATTAGATACTTTGAAGAAAAAGTTGAATCAGCAAGAAACTTTGCTAATAAGATTTGGAATGCTTCAAGATTTGTAATGATGAATCTTGATACTGACTTAATGGAAAAATATGAAGAATGTAAAGAATATACTTTAGCTGATAAATGGATATTGTCTAGACTTAATACTGTTGTTGGTGAAATCACTGATAATATAGATAAATATGAATTGGGTATTGCATCTCAAAAGGTATATGATTTTATGTGGACTGAGTTCTGTGACTGGTATATAGAACTTGCAAAACCAGTTTTATATGGAGAAGATGAAAAAGCTAAAGGGGTAGCGCTTAATGTATTAAATAAAGTACTAAAAACAGGACTTCAATTATTACATCCAGCAATGCCTTATATAACAGAAGAAATCTTTAGTAATCTTCCAAACACAAGTGAAAGTATTACAATTTCAAAGTGGCCTGAAACAGAGGATGAGTTTGACAATGCAGAAGTTGTTGAACATATGAATTATGTTATTGAAGCTATTAAAGCTTTAAGAAATGTAAAAGCTGAAATGAATGTTCCACCTTCTAGAAAAGCAAAAATATATATATATGCAACAGAAGGAAAAGACGGATTTGAGGCTGGAAGTGCATACTTTAAAACACTAGCTTCTGCTTCAGAAGTAGAGTTTATTGCTTCTAAAGAATCAGCTCCTGAAAATGCTGTATCTGCTGTAACAAAAGGTGCAGAATTATTTATGCCACTTCTTGATTTAATCGATGTTGAAAAAGAACTTCAAAGATTAAATAAAGAAAAAGAAAAATTACAAAAAGAAATAGATAGAGTTGAAAAGAAACTTTCAAATGAAAGATTTGTTGGTAAAGCTCCTGAAGCTGTAGTAAATGCAGAAAAAGAAAAGGGAGAAAAATATAGAGAAATGTATAATTCTGTTTTGGAAAGAATAGAAGCACTTAAGTAAAAAAAGCCTAAATGATATGATACTTCCAAGGTAGACACTGTAATTAATTAAATTACAAATCTACTTTGGAGGTGTTTTTTTATGGGAAGAAAACTTAAGTATAGTAAAGCATTAAAGATTAAAGCTTGTGAAGATTATA